>NZ_JBQTIN010000176.1:0-21571 GCF_052388015.1 Sphingosinicella sp. | reverse complement strand
GCGGACGATCCGCCCGTCCTGGATGCCGATCGCGCCATTCTCGATCGCGCCGAACGGCCCGGCGACACCCGGGTCCATCGTGGCGATATGGCAGTCGATCAGCAGGCGGTCCCACATGGCCTCGCCTGTAGGGTCCATACCTGATACCGGCAACGGCCGTGACGGAGCGGATTTTGGTTCAGGGCAAGGAGCGAGGAGTGGAGCGATGTTATCGCATCGTGACCGACGAGCGACGCGGCCCTGGGCCAAAAGCCGCCCGCCCCAAAGGGGTCGCCCGGAGCAGGCCGCCGGCTGCGTCGGCCGGCTTGTCCGGGCCACCAGCCCGGCCTGCGCCACCCTCCTATCCGGCGACCTGCTCCGGGCGATCACGACCATTGCCGGTATCAGGTATGGACCCTTGGAGCGCGGGCGATAGGGCAAAGCCATGAGCTGGAAATCGATCGCCGACCTGATCGGGGGCAAGGATTGGGGCATCGGCCTGCTTGGCGTTCCCTTGGGTCTCGGCTCTGTGACGCCCGGCCGCTGCGATCTCGCCCCCGCGCTGATTAGACGAACGCTCGCCCGGGTCAGCACATATGATATCGAGAGCGATACCGAGATAAGAACAAGGCTCGGCGATGCTGGCGACCTGGACGTCGCGACGCTTTCCCCAAGCGAAGCGTTTGAAAAAATTCGAGACGGAGTAGATCACTTCGCCGAATTCTTATCTCTGCTTGTCATTTTGGGCGGCAATAATGCCGTCGCCCGCCCTGCTGCCCATGGGTTGGCAAGAGGCCTAAGCCTGCCGCTGGATAAAATCGGCGTCATTACGCTAGACGCCCATTTTGACATGCGAGCAACTGATAAGGGGCCAATGAACGGCAACCCGATCCGCTACCTGCTAGAGGATGGGCTACCCGGCAGCAACATACGTCAAATCGGTTTGGCGCCCTACGCAAACACAAGAAAAATGGCGACGGACATGCGAGCGGCTGGCGGGCGTTACTGGACCATCGCCGACTGCCGCGAACGTGGGATCGGAGCAATAATTGATGCCGCGCTGGGCGACCTCGCGCATGCTGAGGCGATCCTGGTCGATTTCGATATCGACGTGATCGACCGCGCCCAGCTTCCCGGCGCGCCGGGCGCTCGGCCGGGCGGGATGCCGGTGCAGATGTTCTTCGATGCGGCGCGCCTGCTGGCGGCAGAAGAAAGGGTGCGGCTCGTCGATTTGACCGAGTTCGATCCCAGCCTCGATGCGACCGATCTTTCCGCGCTCACCGCGGCGCGCTGGGTGGCCGAAATCCTCGCCGGCTACGAGGCGCGCGCGCGATGAACGAAACCGGACCCCAGCTCGCCGAGGCGTTCAAGCAGGCGATGCGGCGCGTCGCCGCGACGGTGAACGTCATCTCGATCTGCGTCGACGGCAAGCCCAAGGGGATCACGGCGACCGCGGTTTCGGTCGTCTCGATGGACCCGCCGAGCCTGCTCGTCTGCGTCAACCAGACCGCGTCGGTTCATCCGTCGATCGAGAATGTCGAGCATTTCAACGTCAATGTCCTGCACCGCGACCAGGCCGAGGTCGCGACCATCTTCGCCAACCGCAGCCTCGAGACGCAGCGCTTCATCCGCGGCTGGGACAATGACTGCGTCACCCCGCCCAAGCTGCGGGGCGCCCAGGCCGTGATCCGCTGCCGCCGCATCGATCATCACCGCTTCGGCACGCATTCGATCTTCGTCGGCGTCGTCGAGGAGGTGGCGATGCGCGACGAGATCGACCCGCTCGTCTATCTCGACGGCGGCTTCGGCGGCTGCGCCGGTCGCTAGGGCGCCTGGTCCGGCGCGAACAACTTCGCCGGATCGGCCATCGCCTTGATCTCGAGCGCGTTGCCGCTGGGATCGAGGAAAAACATGGTGGCCTGCTCGCCCACCTCGCCCCTGAACCGCACTTTCGGCTCGATCACGAACTCGGCGCCGGCGTCAGTCAGTTTGGTCGCCATTTTCTCCCACTCCGCCATCGGCAGCACCGCGCCGAAGTGCGGCACCGGCACATGGTCGCCGTCCACCGGGCTGGTATGGACGCTTGCGACCCTGGCGGGGTCGAGATGGGCGACGATCTGGTGACCGAAAAAGTCGAAATCGACCCAGGTCTCGGAGTGGCGCCCCTCCGGGCAACCGAGCAGTCCGCCGTAGAAGGCGCGGGCCGCCGCGAGATCGTGGACCGGGAAGGCGAGATGAAAGGGCGGCCGGGAAGTCATCGCCGCCTTCTAGCCGCACGGCCACGAAAGGCGAGGGCGATGTTGCGGCGGGCCGTGGCGGCGGCACGGCGCGCCGGCTTGCCGTTCGCGCCCTTCCGTGATTCCCTGCCGGCCGCTACGGGGAGGGCGTGATGCGTGGACTTTTGCTTGGCGCCTTGGCCGCCCTGCCGCTCGCCGCTTGCGTCGCGCCGCAGGCCGCGCCGCCGCCGCCATCGATCGCCGCACCGCCGCCGATTTCACCCGGAGGGCTGGAAGCGGTGATGGGCGCGACCGCGCAACGACTGATCGCCCAGTTCGGCAATCCCGATCTCGATCTGCGCGAAGGGCCGGCGCGCAAGCTGCAATTTCTCGCGCCGGCCTGCGTGCTCGACGCCTATCTCTATCCGCCGCGCGGCGGGCGCGGCGAGCCCGTTGTCACCCACGTCGATGCCCGTCAGCCCGACGGCCGCGACATGGACCGCGCCTCCTGCGTCGCCGCGCTTACGGCGGAACGACAGAATCGCTGAGCCGCGCCAGCGCCCAGCTTGCCGCTTCCGAAACCACCGCGTCCTCGTCGCCCGTCAGTTTCTGCAGCATCGGGATCAGGTCGGGCCGACCGCTATTGCCCGCTGCGATCGCCGCATTGCGGACCATCCGGTTCCGCCCGATCCGCTTGATCGGCGAGCCCGCGAAGACCCTGCGGAATCCAGCATCGTCGAGCGCCAGCAGGTCGGCCAGCGCCGGCGCGGCCAGCTCGGCGCGGGGAATGAACGCCTGATTCGCCCGGGCCGCATCGGCGAAGCGGTTCCAGGGGCAGACCGCGAGGCAATCGTCGCAGCCATAGATGCGATTGCCGATCGCCTCGCGGAACTCCTCCGGAATCGGGCCCTTATGCTCGATCGTGAGGTAGGAGATGCAGCGCCGCGCATCGAGCTGGAAGGGCGCCGGGAAGGCGTCTGTGGGGCATGCCGCCATGCAGGCCGAGCAGCTTCCGCAGCGCATCGCGTGGGGCGCGTCCGGCGCGATTTCCAGCGTCGTGTAGATCGCGCCGAGGAAGAGCCAGCTGCCGTCGGTGCGGCTGACCAGATTGGTATGCTTGCCTTGCCAGCCGATTCCGGCCGCCTCGGCCAGGGGCTTCTCCATCACCGGCGCGGTGTCGACGAACACCTTCACGTCCGCGCCGCTCTGCTCGACGATCCACCGCGCCAGGCTCTTAAGCGCCTTCTTGACCACGTCATGATAGTCCGCGCCCTGCGCATAGACCGAGATCCGGCCGCGCTCCGGGCTGTCCGCCAGCGCCAGCGGGTCGCCGGCGGGCGCGTAACTCATGCCGAGCGCGATCACGCTTTTCACGTCCGGCCACAGCCCGGCCGGCGACCCGCGCTGCGCGGCCCGCTCCTCCATCCAGATCATGTCGCCATGCGCGCCCGCCGCCAGCCACTGGCGCAGCCGCTCGGCCGTCTCCGGCGCGGCGTCGGCGCGCGCGACTCCCACCGCGCAAAAGCCCAATTCGGACGCTTTTTCCGCTAGCGCATCGCGCACTTTGTCTTGCCTTCCAACATCTTCTTCGCTTTACCCTTTTCCTGGGGTCAGGGGGAAGGATCAGCTGCTTGCCGTCCGCTTTAGCGATCGAGGCGAAGGGCCTGCGCAAGTCCTTCGACGGCAAGGAAGCCGTGCGCGGCATCGACATCGCGGTCCCGGAAGGCAGCATCTACGGCATCCTCGGCCCCAATGGCGCCGGCAAGACGACGACCTTGCGGATGCTGCTCGGCATCATCGAGCCGGACGAGGGCCATCGTACCCTGCTCGGCCATGAGCGCCCGCTCGAGGCGGCGAAGATCGTCGGCTATTTGCCCGAGGAGCGGGGTCTCTATCCGGCGATGACGACCAAGGAGGCGATCGCCTTCATGGGTGCGTTGCGCGGCCTGCCGCTCGACGTCGGCCGCAAGCGGGCGGAGATATTGCTCACCGAGAATGGCCTCGGCGACTATGTGAACAAGCCGATCAAAAGCCTCAGCAAGGGCATGGCGCAGACCATCCAGCTGTTCGGCACGATCGTCCACCAACCCAAGCTGGTCGTTCTCGACGAGCCCTTTTCCGGCCTCGACGCAATCAACCAGGGCCGGCTGGAGCATATGATCCGCGAGGAAGCGGCGGCGGGAACGACGGTCATCTTCTCCACCCATGTCATCCACCATGCCGAGCGGCTGTGCGAGCGGATCGCGATCATCGCCGACGGCCGGATCCGCTTCGAAGGCCTGGTCGCCGAGGCGCGCGACCGGCTGCGGCCGCAGGTGCGGCTGAAGACCCGCGCCGCGGAGGGGCCGTGGCGCGCGGCGCTGCCGGCCGATGCCGTGCTGCGCGACGGCCATTGGGATTTCGAGCTGCCAATGGGCGGCGTCGAGCCGCTGCTGCGGGCGTTGCTCGACGGCGGCGCCGGGATCGAGGAGCTTTCGATCGAGCGGCGCGGCCTGCACGATGCCTTCGTCGCCATCGCCGGCGAGGCGGTCGCCAAGGCGATGGGCGACGAAGAAGAGCCGCCACTCGGAGAAGCGGCATGATGAGCGTGTGGGAGGCGGCGTGGGTGATCGCCCGGCGCGATTTCGTCGCCACCGTCTATTCGCGCAGCTTCATATTGTTCCTGATCGTGCCGCTGCTGCTGTTCGGCGCGTCGCTCGCGGTCAGCATCTGGGTCGACGACGCGGATGCGAGCTCGTCGCAGCCGCGCATCGCCGTCGTCGCCGACAGCGCCACCGGGGCGGCGCTGATGGCGGCGCGGCAAAGGCTCGCCGACGCGCTGACGCCGGTCAGCGAGCGCCGCGAGGGCCGGCAGAGCCGCAGCTACCCGATCCTCGAAATCGTCCAGCCGGCCGAGAATGTCGGGCCGCAGGCGGAGCGGCTGCTCGCCGACGAAAGCGGCAGCTATTCGGCGGTGCTGAGTGGCACGCTGGAACGCCTGACGCTGACCGGGCCGGCGCGGGTCGACAACAGCCTCGCCCAGCGGATCGGCCTGATCGTCGAGGATGCACGGCGCGTCGCGGCGCTCGCCGCCGCCGGGCGGACGCCGGCCGCCGCGCCGGTCGAGCGGGTGATCACCGCCCAGGCGGCCGGCAACCTCCAGTCCATTCGCCGCGGCATTGCGCGCTCGGTGATGGGGATCATTTTCTTCATCACCATATTGCTCGCGACCCTGCTGCTGTCGAACCTCGCGGAGGAGAAGACGAACAAGGTGATCGAGATCCTTGCCGCCTCGGTGCCGCTCGATTCGGTGTTCCTCGGCAAGCTGATCGCGATGCTCGGCATTTCCTTCGTCGGCCTTGCGCTCTGGGGTGGGATCGCCGGCCTGGCTTATCTTTTCCTGCAGGCGGTCCAGGATTTCGTGACCCTGCCGACGGCAGGGCCGGCGGTCGGCTGGCCTGTCCTCGTTCTGCTGGTGCTGGTCTATTACGGGACCAACTATATGCTGCTCGGCGCCTTGTTCCTCGGCATCGGCGGCCAGGCGAGCAACATCCGCGAGATTCAGACGCTGACCATGCCGGTGACGATGCTGCAGGCGGGCGTCTTCTTCCTCGCCATCAGCGTCGTCGGCCGCTCCGAGGGCGCTCTCTACTGGTTCGCGTACATCTTCCCGTTCAGCTCGCCGATGGCGATGATCGGGATGGCGTCCGAGTCGGAGACGCTCTGGCCCCACCTCGTGGCCTTGCTCTGGCAGGCGCTCTGGATCGCGCTCATCATCCGGATTTCGTCGCGCCTGTTCCGCCGGACGGTGCTGAAGTCCGGCTCAAGCACCAGCTTCTTCAATTTCGGACGGCGCGGCGCGGCAAGCTAGGCGCTGCTCTCCAGTGTCGCGAGATAGACTTCGGTTTCGCCGACGCCCTTGAGCACGAGTATCTGCGGCTCGCAGGCGATCATCGAGCCGACCTGGAGCCATGCGGCTTCGGAAACCGCGATCCCGTTCGGCGGCGCGACGCTTTGCAGCCGGGCCGCGATGTTCATCGTATCGCCCCAATAATCATAGGCCAGCCGGTTGGTGCCGATCACCCCGCCCACCGCCGGCCCGACATGCAGGCCGACCCGCGCCTGCAGCGCGATGCCGCGCTCCTCGCTGAGCGCCTTGAGCTCGCCGATCAGGTCGCGGGCGAAGCCGACCGCGGCGCGGGCATCCGCATCGCGCGACGCCATCCCTCCCGCCACGGCAAGATAGGCGTCGCCGATCGTCTTCACTTTCTCCAGCCCGTGCCGGTCGCAGCAGCGGTCGCCGGCCGAGAAATAGGCGTTGAGCAGCTGCACGAGATGACCGGGCGACAGCCGCTTGGCGAGCCGCGAGAAGCCGACCAGATCGACGAACACGACCGCCACGTCGGTGAACGCGTCGGCCACCGCGTCGCCCGCCTTCAGCCGCGCCGCCACCTCCTGCGGCAGCACGTTGTAGAGCAGTTCCTCGGTCTTCGCCTTTTCGGCCGCCAGCGCGAGGTTGGCGGTGAACACTTCGCGGGCGCGCCGCTCGACGTCCCAGTTGAAGTAGAGGGCGAAGATCCAGAAGGTGCTGAAATTGGTGAGCGTATAGACTCGGCTGATGTCGGGTACGCCGGGCCGGGTCATCATCCAGATGATGGCGAGGCCGAGCAGGACGGTCGCCCAGACGAGAAACAGCCGGAAGGTGCCGGCGAAGCCGACGCTCGCGAACACGACCAGGATGCCGAGCTGGACCATCACCATGACGTGCGGCGGGAAGCCGGTGAAGGGGGCGAGATCGGCCAGCACCTGGCTCAGCCAGCCCATGCCCAGGGCGAGCAGGACGAAGACCGGCAGGTCGATCGCCGGCCTCTCCTGGTAGAGCCGCGTCTGGGTCAGCAGGAAGAAGCCGATCATCATCGCGCCGAGCACCGCAGCCGCGGCGGCATAAGCGGTGACGCCGGCGCGCGGGAAATGCATCGGGTTGATCAGGATGTAGGAGCCCAGGGTCGCGACCGCGATGACGATCAGGGCGCGGATCGCACGTCCGCGTTGCGCACGTTCCTCGCTCAGAAAGGCGCGTTCCGTCTCGGGATCGGCGAACCGGGGCGCGAAGGCGGCCATGCCGCGAGGCTAGGGCGGCGTCCGGCCCAAGTCTATGTGCCGGCGAACTCGGCCGCGGCCGCGTCCTTCAGCGCCTTCATCGCCAGCTTGTGCGGGAAGGGGCCGTGGCTCACCCGCGCGACGCCCGCTGCGGCGACGTCCGCCGCCGTCGGCGATCCCGGCCAGGCCATGAAATTGACCGGCAGCGGCGAGGCTCCGCACAGCCGCTCCAGCAAGGCGAGATCGGCAAGGTCCGGCGCGAAGAAGCCGCTCGCGCCAGCCTCGGCATAGGCCCGCGCCCGCTCGATCGCCGCCTCGACCTTCACCGCGTCGTGCGTTTCGGCCTTCGCTTTCAGGAAGATGTCGGTGCGCGCGTTGATGAAGAAATCCGCGCCCACCGCCGCGCGCGCCGCGCGGATGCGCGCCGCCTGCGCCTCGGTCGCGTGCAACCCCTCGCCGCCAACGACCTGGTCTTCGAAATTGCAGCCGATCGCGCCTGTCGCGGCGAGCCGCTTCATATTCGCAGCGACGCCGTCGGGCTCGATCGCATAGCCGCCCTCGAAATCGATCGTCACCGGCAGGTCGACCGCCTCGACGATCAGCGCCGCATTGGCGAGCGCGAGCCCGATCGGCAGCCCCTCCGCGTCGGCGAAGCCGTTCGCGGCGGCGACCGAGGCGCTCCCCGTCGCGATCGCCTTCGCGCCCGCTTCGGCCACGGCTTTGGCGCTGCCGGCGTCCCAGATGTTGTACAGGATCAAGGGGTCGCCGGGCACATGAAGCGCGGCGAAGGCGGCGTGTTTCTCGGTCTGGGTCATGACGGCCTCCCTGGCGCGGCGCGCGACGCTTGCCGCTCCGTTTCTTGCGGTCAACCCTCGCTCGCTTCGGCCAGAGGTTTCAAAGAATCGCGATGTCAGGTTGTGGCCGGCCGAACCAGCCTGCACGATCGACCTTGCACCTCGAACGACCACGTGTCTTCGATCGTGGTGACGTAGCCGATCGGGCAGATGGTCCTCATCCCATCGGCATGAACAAGGCGAATCTGGCCCGAGCCTTCGCCGCAACGATCAGCTACGACCCCGCCGAAGCGTGTGCCCGATCGCTCCAGGGCCACTTCAGGCCTCTCGCAGATCGACACTGCCGCCGATAACACCGGGCTAGCCGCATTCCCGGCGTCCACAAAAAATGAGTGTCTGACCGGCGAACATCCAGCGAGCAAAGCCAATGCTGCAGCAACGAGCCGCTTCATCTCGCCCGCACGGGATCAGAGCATCTAGTGCACAAACCGCGCGACCACGTCGCGGTAGGAGCGTGACACCTTCACCTGCTGGCCCGAGCCCAGCACCAGGAAGCATTCGCCATTGGTGTGCGGCTTCACCTGCCTCACCTGGTCGAGATTGACGATCGTCGAGCGGTGGACGCGCTGGAAGCGGCGCGGGTCGAGGCGCTTCTCCAGGTCCTTCATCGTCTCGCGCAGGATGAGCGTGTTGTCGGCGGTCTTGATGCACATATAGTCGCCCGCCGCCTCGACCTGCTCGATCGTGTCGACGTCGACCCGGAAAATCTGGCCGCGGTCCTTGATGTTGATCATCTTCTCGTAGCGGCTGGCGGCATGGTCGCCTCCCTCCGCGGAGGCCTCATGCTCCTCCATCGCCTCGGGCGCGACCTCGGCCAACACTTCCTTGAGCTGGCTGGCCTCTTCGGCGCCGCGCTTCTCGGCCAGCCGCTGACGGACTCGTTCGAGCGTGTCGGCGAGCCGCGCTTCCTCGACCGGCTTCATCAGATAGTCGACCGCGTCGGCCTCGAAGGCGCGCAGCGCGTGGTCCTGATAGGCGGTGACGAAGACGACCAAAGGCGGTTCCACCTCCATCAGGCCCTGGATGACCGAAAAGCCGTCGAAGCCCGGCATCTGGATGTCGAGGAAGACGAGATCGGGCTTGTGGGTCTTGATCGACCGGATCGCCTCCCGGCCGTTCGAACAGGTGTCGACGACCTCGATGTCGTCGAATGGCTCCAGGCGCAGCTTGAGGCCCTCGATCGCCAGGGGCTCGTCGTCCACCAGGATGGTGCGGATGGGCATTCAACGCTCCTCGATTTCAATTTGATATGGGATTTCGATGAACACGCGAAAGCCCCCTGTCGCGTCAGACTGTGTCTCGAACCGCTGGTTGTCGCCATAGGCCTGCGCCAGACGGTCGCGAATGTTCGCCAGACCGACGCCGGTCGATTGCTCGGCGCGCACCGTATATTGCGCGTCCGCTCCCGGCCCGGTGTCGACGACGTTGACGATCACCCGGTCGGTCTGGCGGCGGATCTCGATCGTGATGTCGGCGCCCTCCTCCTGCGGCGTCACCGCATATTTGATCGCATTCTCGATCAAGGGCTGGAGCAGGAGCGAGGGGAGCAGGGCCCGAGAGCAGCTCGGATCGACGCTGAAATGGGCCCTCAGGCGGTCCTCGAAGCGCATCTTCTCGATTTCGAGATAGAGCTTCAGCGTCTCCACCTCCTGGGCGATCGTCACCATCGCGGTCGGCTCGTTGACCAGGGTGTAGCGCAGGAAGGAAGAGAGGCGGGACAGCATCGCGTTCGCCCGCTCGGTTTTCTTCAGCAGCACCAGGGTCGATATCGAATTGAGCGTGTTGAACAGGAAATGCGGGTTGAGCTGGTAGCGCAACATGGCGAGCTGCGCATTCGAGGCCTGCGCCTCGAGCCGCAGCAGCCGGTCCGACTGCTCCTCCAGCAGGATGTAGAAATTGATGCTGTAATAGAGCGCCGACCAGGCGAGCAGCAGCGAGACGGTGAGCAGGATCGCGCCGAGGAAGCGGACGCCTTCGGGGCGCATGCCGGGTTGGATGAAGGTCGCGACGCTCCACGTCTCGATCGCCGAGAAGATCGCGGCGGCGCCGATCACGATCAGGATCGAGCCGACCCAGGTGAAAATCTCCCGCATCTGGATGAGGCGGCGATAGGCTGCGGCCATCAGAAGGGTGATCGAATAGCCGGTCGCGGTCAGCAGCGAGGTGTGGATGACGTAGGACCAGCCGAAATCGTTGGCGAAGCCGGACAACGTGCCGAGCACGAAATAGCCGCCCCAGCCCAGGGTCTGGAGCGTCCAGAAGGCGCGGTTCTTGTCCTCGAAGAAGGGCCGGCCGTGCAGCCGGAACGGATTCCAGCCGGTCGGGGCGGGCGCCGGAGTTGGCGCGGGCCGCGCTTCGGGCGCGGCGATCGAGGCGATGCCGTCGGCCATTATTCGCGTGTCGCGGCCTGCTCCCTAGCGGGAAGGACGAGCATCGACCAGTCGCCTTGGTCGGTCACCCAGGTCGCGACCGCGCGGCGCACGTCCTCGGGCGTCAGCGCGCGATAGTCGGCGAGGTAGGAGCGGACGTTCGCGATGTCGCGCTCGTCGCGCTCCCAATTCTCCAGCGCCTGCAGCCAGTATCCGTTGGTCGCCAGCCGCCGCTCGATGCCGCTGATCACCGGATTCTGCGCCCGGGCGAACTCCTCGGCCGAGGCGGGGCGGGCGGCGAGATCGGCGACGATCTCGCGCGCGACGCGGAAGAAGGTCTCGGCCCGCTCGGGCCGGATCTCGGCGGTGACGAAGACGATGCCCCAGTCGGGGAAGCTCTCGGCGCCGAGATAGGCGGCGCTCGGCGCGTAGGTGGCCCCCTCCTCCTCGCGCAGCCGGTCGAACAGCCGCGCCTGGAGGATATTGCCGGCCAGGCTGAGCGCCCTCCGCTCCCGCGTGCGGTCGCGGCCGCCGAGCGTCGTCCAGCCGATCAATGCATAGGCCTGGTTCGGGTCGCCCCGATGGGTGAAGCGGACCGGCTCCGGATTAGGGGCGGGCGGCCGCGGCGGGTAGATCGCCCGGTCGCGCTCGGGTCGGCGCGGCAAGGCGGCGACGGTCTGCCTCATCGCCGCCACCGCCGTCTCAAGGTCGACGTCGCCGACGATGATCGCATGGACCGGCCCTTGCGCCAGCAATGGCGCATAAGCGCGCTGGAATGTCTCCGCCGTCGCCGCCTCGATGTCGGTCCGCTCGACCGGCCGCCAGCGCGCGTCGCCGGGCCGGATCACGGAACCCAGCTCGCGGCCGGCGCGGGCGGAGGCGGAGGCGAATTGCAGGTCGTAGCCGTCCAGCGCGCTCGACCGGAAGCGGGCGAGCAGGGCCGGATCCCAGCGCGGATGAACCAGCTTGGTGGCGAGCAGCCTGAGCTGATCGGGCAGGTCGGCGACGCTGGTCTGGCCACCGAGGACGAAGGCGTCCTCGTCGATGCTGAACGACATGCCGATCCGCCGCCCGGTCAGCAGCCGCTCCATCCCGTCCAGATCGAGCCCGGCGAGGCCGGAGGGCGCGACCAGCGGGCTCATCCAGCCATAGTTGGCTCCATTCGGCGAGATCCCGGCGATGCCGCGGCCGAAACGCAGCTGCACGGCGACCGCACTGCGGTCGAACTCGGTTCTCTTGTGGGTCAGCGTCGCGCCGTTGGCGAAGCGGACGATAGTGACGCCCATGTCGGCGATCGTCCGCCGCGACACCTCCCGTCCCGGCCGGCCGAGCGCCGGCAGATCGTCGAAGCTCACCCGCCGCTCGGCGGCGCGGGTCGCGGGCGCGGCGGCGCGGGCAGTGGCCAGTCCCTCGGCGAGCGCCGTCGCGCCACCCGCAATCGCCTCGGGCGCCGTCACCAGCAGGCGGGGGCCGGAGCCGGTGAACAGGCTCTGCAATGCGGCCGCGATCCGCTCCGGAGTCATTTCCGGCGCAATGCGCTCGAAATTGTCCAGCGTCGTCTGGGCGGTGGCGACGACGGCATTATTGTCGATCGCCGAGGCGAGCCGCTCGGCGTGGAGCTGGGACAAAGCCGTCGCCTCCCCCTGCACGGCGGCGGCGGCGGAGGTTCGGATGTTCCTGAGCTCGCGGTCGATCTCGGCGGTGCTGGGCGGCGCGCGGAGCGCATCGCCGATGATCGCGAACGCTTCGGTCAGCCCCTCGCGCCAGCGCCCGTCGCGCGCCGTCACCGAGAGCGAGGTCATGTTCGCGGCGGCGCGCTGGCGGGTCGGCGCGATCGAGGCGGCGATGAACGCCGATTCGCCGCGCGCATGCGCCTCCAGCCGGCGGTTGACGATCCGCGCCGCCAGCATCTCTTCCAGGAACTGCCGCTCGCGCGCGATCGTGTGCGGCGCGGCTTCGTAGGGCCGCACCCAGGTCGCGGTCGCGGTCACCGGCACGCCGGGATAAGCGAGCGCAGCGACCGGCGAGGCAGGCTCGGTCGGCCGGCCGGGATCGGGGTCGGCCGGATTGGAACCCTCGCCTTGCCAGCCGCCGAAGCGGGACCGGACCAGCTCCTCCAGCATCGCCGGATCGGCGTCGCCGACCAGGATCACGGTCGCCCGCTCCGGCCGGTACCAGCGCCGATAGAAGCCGCGCAGGCCCTCGGCGGTGGCGCCGTTCAGCGTCGCCTCGGTGCCGATCGGATCGCGCTCGGCATAGCGCAGCCCGGCATAGACGAGCGGCCAGCTCGTCTCGAAAAAGCGCTGCGTGAGCTCGGGTCGCCGGTTCTTCTCGGACAGAATGACCGGACGCTCGGCGGCCACCGCGGCGGCCTCGAACCGCGCCCGGGTCATCATCTCGGCGAGCACCTCCAGGCTGCGGTCGAGATTGGCCCGGTCGGCATGGGGCAGATCGAGCTGGTAGACGGTCTCGGTCGAATCCGTCGTCGCATTGGTGTCGCTGCCGAAGCTTGCGCCCAGCTCGGCCCAGATTTCGCGCGCCCTGCGGTCGGGGAAATTCTCCGTGCCCCGAAACAGCATATGCTCCACATAATGCGCCCAGCCGCGCTCGTTATCGGCCTCGTGCAGCGAGCCGGCGTCGATCCGGACGCGGATCGAGACCTGGCCGGCGGGCAGCGCGTTGCGCCGCACCGCGTAGCGGAGGCCATTGGGCAACGTCCCGAACCGCCAGCCGGGATCGCGGGCGATGTCGGAGCCGCGATAGAGCCAGTCCGCGTCGCCCGTCTGGGCGAGCAGCGGCGGCGCGACGAGCAGCGAAACAGCGAGCAGCAGCGCGCGGAGGAAAGTCATGCGGCCTTCTGGGGAAGCGGCGTCCGAATGTCGAGCCGCTGTCCCCCAGAGCGGGTTGACCGGCGATGAACCGCGCCGCGTCGCCTTGCCTTCCGCCGGCCTGCGCCCCATCTCGCGCGTGCCGCGTTGACGGACGTTGTGACCCCTTCTAACAATAGAACATAGCTGGAACGAACGGCCGATGCTGACCCATCTCTGTCAATTTAGATGTTTCGTATGTTGACCCATCTAAGCGTCCGCGGTGCGCGGGAGCACAATCTCAAGGATATCGACGTCGATATCCCGCGCGAGACGCTGACCGTGATCACCGGGCTCAGCGGCTCGGGCAAATCTTCGCTCGCCTTCGACACCATCTATGCCGAGGGCCAGCGGCGCTATGTCGAGTCGCTGAGCGCCTATGCGCGCCAGTTCCTCGAGATGATGCAGAAGCCCGACGTCGATCATATCGACGGGCTCTCGCCGGCGATCTCGATCGAGCAGAAGACGACCAGCCGCAACCCGCGCTCGACGGTCGCGACGGTCACCGAAATCTACGATTATATGCGCCTGCTCTGGGCGCGGGTCGGCGTGCCCTACAGCCCCGCCACCGGCCTGCCGATCAGCGCCCAGACGGTCAGCCAGATGGTCGACCGGACGATGGCCCTGCCCGAAGGCACGCGGCTCTATCTGCTCGCCCCGGTCGTGCGCGGGCGCAAGGGCGAATATCGCAGGGAACTGGCCGAGTGGCAGAAGGCCGGCTTTACCCGCGTCCGCATCGACGGCCGGTTTTACGAGATCGAGGAGGCTCCGGCCCTCGACAAGAAATACAAGCACGACATCGAGGTGGTGGTCGACCGGCTGGTCGTGCGCGAGGGGATCGAGACGCGGCTGGCGGATTCGCTGGAGCAGGCGCTGAAGCTCGCCGACGGGACGGTCTATCTCGACCCGGCGGACCAGTCCCCCTCCCTGCCAAGGGAGGGGCTAGGGGTGGGTGCCGCCGAAGGCGGCCCGGACGCCGAGGCGGGAGGCTCGCTGGGCGAGCCTACCCACCCCCGGCCCCTCCCTTCCAGGGAGGGGGGCAAGAATGTCGGTGTGGCGAAGGCGCTGGAGGAGGCCCATGAGCGGGCCGTCCTCGCCACCAACGCGCCCGAGGGCCGCATCGTCTTCTCGGAAAAATTCGCCTGTCCGGTCAGCGGCTTCACCATCCCCGAGATCGAGCCGCGTTTGTTCAGCTTCAACGCGCCGCAGGGGGCGTGCCCGGGCTGCGACGGGCTGGGCGAGAAGCAATTGTTCGATCCGGACCTGATCGTCCCCAACGAGGCGCTCAGCATCAAGAAAGGCGCGGTCGTGCCCTGGGCGCGCTCCAACCCGCCCAGCCCTTATTACATGCAGGTGCTGGGCTCCCTCGCCCGCGAATATGATTTCAGCCTGGAGACGCCGTGGCGCGAGCTGCCGGAGGCGGCCCAGGACGTCATCCTCAACGGCTCCAGGGGCCGCCCGGTCACGCTCCGCTTCATCGACGGCCGCAAGTCCTACGAGGTCACCAAGCCGTTCGACGGCGTCATCGGCAACCTCAACCGCCGCCTGGCTCAGACCGAATCGGCATGGATGCGCGAGGAGCTGGCCCGCTACCAGGCGCCGCAGCCCTGCGAAATCTGCCACGGCGCCCGCCTCCGCCCCGAGCCGCTGGCGGTGAAGATCGCTGGCGAGCATATCAGCCAGGCGACCGCCCGCTCGGTCCGCCATGCTTTGGCCTGGTTCGAGTTTCTGCACGAGAAGCTCACCCCGACCCAGAACGAGATCGCCCGCGCGATCCTGAAGGAGATCAACGAGCGGCTCGGCTTCCTCAACAATGTCGGCCTCGACTATCTCGACCTGAACCGCACCTCGGGCACGCTCTCCGGCGGCGAATCGCAGCGCATCCGCCTGGCCAGCCAGATCGGCTCCGGCCTCTCCGGCGTCCTCTACGTGCTCGACGAGCCCTCGATCGGCCTCCACCAGCGCGACAATGATCGCCTCCTCGTCACCCTCCGGCGCCTCCGCGATCTCGGCAACACCGTCATCGTCGTCGAGCATGACGAGGACAGCATCCGCCAGGCGGATTATGTCATCGACATGGGGCCGGGCGCCGGCGTCCATGGCGGCGAAATCGTCGCGCACGGCAAGCTCGACGACGTGCTCTCCTGCGAGGCGTCGCTGACCGCCGATTACCTCACCGGCCGCCGCTCCGTCCCGATCCCGGCGCAGCGCCGCAAGGGCACCGGCCGGAAGCTCACCCTCTCCGGCGCCACCGCCAACAACCTCAAGGGCGTCACCGCCGCGATCCCGCTCGGCGCCTTCGTCTGCGTCACCGGCGTCTCGGGCTCCGGCAAGTCGAGCTTCACCATCGACACGCTCTACGCCGCCGCCGCCCGCCACCTGAACGGCGCCCGCCTCACCGCCGGCCGGCACGGGAAGCTCACCGGCCTCGAATATCTCGACAAGGTGATCGACATCGATCAGTCGCCGATCGGCCGCACGCCGCGCTCCAATCCGGCCACCTATACCGGCGCCTTCACCCAGATCCGCGACTGGTTCGCCGGGCTCCCTGAATCGCAGGCGCGCGGCTACAAGCCCGGCCGGTTCAGCTTCAACGTCAAGGGCGGCCGCTGCGAGGCCTGCGCCGGCGACGGCCTGATCAAGATCGAGATGCACTTCCTCCCGGACGTCTATGTGACGTGCGAGGAATGCCACGGCCGCCGCTACAATCGCGAGACGCTGGAGGTCAGGTTCAAGGGCCGCAGCATCGCCGATGTGCTCGACATGACGGTCGAGGACGCGGCCGAGTTCTTCAAGGCCGTCCCGCCGATCCGCGACAAGATGGCGATGCTGGCCGAGGTGGGCCTGGGCTATATCAAGGTCGGCCAGCAGGCGACGACGCTCAGCGGCGGCGAGGCCCAGCGCGTGAAGCTCGCCAAGGAGCTGTCGCGGCGGGCCACCGGCCAGACCCTCTACATCCTCGACGAGCCCACCACCGGGCTTCACTTCGAGGATGTGCGGAAATTGCTGGAGGTGCTCCATGCGTTGGTGGAGCAGGGCAATTCGGTGGTGGTGATCGAGCATAACCTCGAGGTCATCAAGACGGCCGACTGGATTCTGGACCTGGGTCCCGAAGGCGGCGACAAGGGAGGCGAGATCGTCGCCGAAGGGACGCCGGAGGACGTGGCGGGGGAGAAGCGGAGCTATACCGGGCAGTATCTGGCGGAGATTCTGGCGCGGTCGGAGCGGGTGGAGAGCGGGCCGGCGATCAAGCTGGCGAAGGGGCGGGCGCGAGTGTCGAAGCGGGAGCGGGAGGCGGCAGAGTAGCAGGAAAACCGCACCTACGGGCCCGCCGACACCAAATGCGTACTGACTACCTCGATCTGCGTATCGCCTGACGGCGTCCAGTCCTCGCCGGGATACACACAGACCAAACTCGCTACACAATTCCTCTTCAGCCGCCTGTTGCGTCCTCCAATGCCGCGCTCCACATTTGTATCCCGGCGCATACTGGACTACATTAGGCACTCCACAGATTTCGCCGGTCCATACATCATAGCGCAAACGAGAGGTGAATACCGCGTCCTGCGGGGGTGAATGAAGGGATACAATTATACGAGCGTGTCTTATCGCTTGACAAATAAGCATTGGCTGCTGATACAGAAGCAAATTTGGGTTCGGGAGTGGGTGAATGACCGAAGATTCCGCCACGTATGAGCTAAAGATCGACGGCTCAGGCCTTTCCCTGTCGCGGACCATCGACGAAAGTGCGCTTCGGGGCATTCTTCATGTCATTCTCGGCGGCGGCCCACTGCAAGGAGCCCCAGATACGACCAAACTTATTGGTCCCGAATCTACCGCTTCGGCAGCACAGCTTGGATCAAAGAATCGGCTGTCGCTGCGGGAACATCTCACTGCTACCGCGGCAAAGCGAAATCCCGATAAGATCTTGGCGATTGCGGATTATCTCGAACGGGTCGAAGGGCTTCACGGCTTTAGTAAGGACGATATCAAGGCTCGGTTCCGAGCTGCGGGTGAATCGCCGCCTGGGAACTTCCCAAGGGATTTTTCTTGGACAGTTAGCAACGGTTGGATAGCCGAAGACGCTCAATCAAAGGGCCAGTTCTACGTTACGCGCACCGGCCAAAGCGCCATCGAGGCGGGGTTCTCCGATGACGTGACGAAGACTTCGAAACTGCGATCGGGTCGGCGTCGCCGCGGCCGCTCTGCCGCCGCAGAGGGGAACGGCGAGTAATGGGCTAGGTCGGCTGGCGGGGGACGGAACATGAATGAGCTCGATGCGATGAAAACAATTGCGGAAAAGCTTGATAAGCTATCCGCCGACGAGCTGCAGCGCGTCCTTGCTTGGGTCGGTGCCAAATATGGAAGTGGCGCGCCTGCGATCGGCTCCAGTCCGCCAGCTCCAGCGTCGAAGCCCGCCACGGCCGCACCCCCAACGAAGTCATCCGCTAAAAAGACAAGTAAGAAATCGAAGTCAATTATATCAATGGACAAGACTTTGAATTTGTCGCCGTCAGGAAAGAAATCTGCCGTCCAGTTCGCTACGGAGAAGAAGCCCTCAAATTCCAGACAGAAATGTGTAGTGGCGGCCTACTATTTGCGTGAGTTCGTCGAGAACGATAAGGTGTCGGTATCGTCGATCTACACCTTCTTCAAAACCCTGGGATGGCCCCTGCCTGCGGACCTGAAGAATATGCTGAGTCAGGCTGGCACGGCGGGGTGGCTCGACACGTCTGATTTCGAGGACATAAAGATCACTCCGATCGGTGAGAATCTCATCGAACACGATCTCCCTGCGGCAAAAGCATAGATGACCTACTATCTCACGGGCGTTCCCAATCTATTTGAGGACGAGCTTTTTAAGCACTATCGCGAGATCGA
The DNA here is from genome assembly GCF_052388015.1 of Sphingosinicella sp. Classification (GTDB taxonomy): domain Bacteria; phylum Pseudomonadota; class Alphaproteobacteria; order Sphingomonadales; family Sphingomonadaceae; genus Allosphingosinicella. The sequence continues at coordinate 3,326 of NZ_JBQTIN010000176.1, read as the reverse complement.
ACGAAACTTTCGTGAGCGCCGATGGGAACCAGCAGAGCTAAACGGGGGGAAGCTGTGTGAGGTGGCGTACTCGATCTTGCGAGGCCATGTCGATGGCAGCTTTTCCAGTAAACCGGCTAAGCCGGCCAAGTTCGCGCAGGCTTGTCTCGATCTGGAAAAGGCTCCGGCAAGCTTCGGTCGGTCCATACGACTGCTAGTGCCACGAGTCATGATTGCGCTTTACGACGTCCGGAATAGCCGGAGCGTGGGGCATGTAGGCGGCGACGTTAATCCGAATCACATGGATTCCGTGTGCGTGCTTCACATGGCGAAGTGGATAGTCTGCGAGCTGATAAGGTTGTTCTATGGAGTTTCGACTTCCGAGGCTCAGAATCTCGTTGAAGCGATCTCAGAACGGGAGGTTCCGCTCGTATGGGAAACGGGCACGCGCCGAAGGGTTTTGGCGACCAACCTATTGATGCTCGAAAAAACGCTAGTTCTCCTATATTCAGCGGTGGATCCGGTATCTGAAGCAAGCCTCGTTGCCGATCTCGAACATTCTAACGCTTCAGTCTATCGACGTGATGTTATTCGGAAGGCGCACAAGAACCGACTTCTCGAATACAACGAGGCCGCCCGAACCGTCGTAATATCCCCGTTGGGATCGAAACGCGTTGAAGAGCAGATACTTCCGAGGACGGCGCTTTGAGCTCATCGGAGGACAGGAGTCCCAACATGACCACCGCCACAAACCTTGCCACGCTCCAATCCGCTTATGCCGGCTGGTCCTCGACCAAGGGCGGCAATGTCGCCGAGATCATCGACATGTTCGACGAAACGGTCGAGATGCGCTCGGCGCTGAGCCCGGACGTGCCGGACGCGGTCGCCGGCGTTCACATGAACCGGGCGGGCGCGCAGGCCTATTTCGACGGGCTGCTCAGGGACTGGGAGATGCTGTCCTACGATGTCGAGAAGTTCGTCGGTCAGGGTCCGTCCCCGGTCCCCGCAATGGCCGAGATCGCCCGGAGAAGGCCGCCGGCAAGGAGGACGGTGCAGTCCGGGCTGGTGGCCCGGACAAGCCGATCGACGTAGCCGGCGGCCTTCTCCGGACGACCGCGAAGCGGCGGGCGGCTTTTGGCCCATGGCGGCGTCGCTCGTCGGTCACGATGCAATCCAGCATCGCTCCGCTCCTCGCTCCTTGCCCTGAACCAAAATCCGCTCCGTCACGGCCGTTGCGGGGACCGGGGACGGACCCTCAGGCGACACGATCGTGATGATCGGTCGCTGCGCCTGGCGCAACAAGGCGAACGGCAACGTCATCGACACGCCCAAGGTCGACGTCCACACCTTCAACGCCGCCGGCAAGGTCGTGCGTTTTCAGGAGGTGTATGACACGCTGGGTTTCGCTCGGGCCTTGGGCGCAGTGCCGGCCTGACCGGCCGGTAAGGTGATCCGCTAGAGTCTTTGTCGCCGCGATTTCCGAGTCGCCGGGGGCTCCGCTCCCGGCTCGCAATCGCTCCTGAGGTCTACGACACGCTCGGCTTCGCCCGCGCCCTCGGCGCGGTGTAGGCGGCGACACATTGCCGCCTTTTCGGCGCGGCAGCGCTCCGAGACGGTGATGTTTCACGCACCTCCCCGGATCGGTCCGCCATCCCTCGGGCTACAAGAATCAGCGCGATGCAGCGGCCCGATAGACGTCACCTAAATTGTTGCGCGGCGACACGTCGGCCGAGCCTTTCTGGCCTGAGGGACCATCCGGGCCGACATTGCCGAAACGACCATTGGAACCGTCCCGTCCCCGGCTCCCGCCATGACAATAAGTGGTGTTCGCGCCGCGGGGGCCGCCGGAACCTCCCTGACCGCCGCGCCCGCCCTGCCCGCCGAGCCCGCCGTCGCCAGGCACGTTGATCAGGTTGGCGAACGTGATGATGTCGAGAAAGGCACGGGGGCCGGCATAGACGACACGGCCCCCATCGCCGCCTTGCCCTCCCTGGCCGCCTGTTCCTCCGCGACCGCCATCCCCGCCTGGACCGCCATCGCCGGGGCCGCGATTACACCACAAGGGGCCGTCGCTGCCGGGATTGCCCTGCGCGCCGTCGCCGCCATTGCCCCCAATGCCACCTACACCTCCCGTTCCGCCCATGATGCCGGGGAGGAGGACAAGAAGGTTCATCCAGGGGATCGGGTTGCCGGGCTGATCGATCATTCGCTCACCGAACAGATAGAGGAGGGGGATCTTCATGCTCCCGCCCGTCTGACCTTGCCCGCCTTGCCCGCCGGCGCCCCCGCCGGCATTGTCCTCGGGACCGGGAGGACCGCCATTTCCCGGGCCGCCAGCTCCGCCCTGCGGAGCGGCTTCTGTAAGATCGCGCCTGATGATGGCACGCCGTTGGGGCGCCAGGAACTTCCATCGCCGCGCAACAATGGCCGCCCATGGGAGCGCCTGGTCGGTGAGGCTGGTCATCGTGAGGATCGCGTCCTGGGACAGCACGAGCTCGTCGCACTTGAGCACCTGACCGGTGTAAATCTCATTGCTGGAAACGTTGAAGATGGCTCGGTTCGGCGCTGCCCTTATTGCCGATATGACTGCGGGAGGAATCGGGGTTGCGAACCTCACCTCGTCGCGAAGGTCCCCGAGTTGACGATAGACCGTGGCCCCATCAGTCATGCGACTTCCCCTTATCGCTCCCGAGCGCAGCGCTGTTCTACACGCGGGCCGCGGAGAGCCGCTTAGGAGATGAGTCCGGAATATCTCCATTTCGGCGGATCGCGCGCCGTCCGTTGGCGCGAAGCGGCAGCGCCCGCGATTTTCGCTTTCCTACACGCCCCCCTTTGCCATATCTGATTCGTCCCCTTCGCCCGGATGAGGGAGGACGCCCATGCCCGCCGCTCTCGCCGCTTCGCCGCCGTGCCGCGCGCTGTGGGCGCGTCGCTCCCCTCCTGGGGTGGAAGCTTTGCAAACTTCCGGGAGCGCCCGGTCCCCATGGCCAGTGCGAACATTGGGACCATTCGCCTGTCCCGAGCGTGTCGAGGGGCCGCGCCGGTCCCCCCGCCGGCCGTCATTGGCATAACTTTAGCGTAACTTTTGGGCCGGCCGCTTCGCGGCGCTTACAAGCCGCCCCGCTTTGCCCCAAATTGCCTATGCGGGGCCGGCGGGATATGCGACTCCCGGGCAGGCGGAGCGGGAGGCGAGCGAGGTGGTGACGGCCGTGCAATGGAGGATCGGTTCACTGGCGGCAATGATCTCCGGCCTGGGGATGATTCTGGCCTGCAGCGCCCTGCCGACCGGCACCAACGCGGCCGAAGCGCAGACCGCGTCCCGGGCGGCGGCCGCCTGCATCAGGCCG
>NZ_JBQTIN010000175.1:0-12798 GCF_052388015.1 Sphingosinicella sp. | reverse complement strand
CCTTGTCGCAGCGTCCGTCAACGCCGCGGAGGAGGCGCCGGCCTCGCCGCCGGAAGCCACGCCCGGCCTGGCCGAGATGAGCCCCTATCGCCGCCGCGAATATGAGCGCGGCTGGCGCGACTGCATGACCCGCAATTTCGACCGCGAGCGGCAGGGCGAATCCTACCGCATCGGTTGCATGGCCGCCGAGGAAGCGCGAGAGCGGCGGGCACGCTGACGGGGTGACGCTTGGCCGGCCAATCGCTACATGCCCGCCATGTTCGTCGATAGCCATTGCCATTTGAACTACAAAGGCCTGGTCGAGGACCAGCAGGGCGTGCTCGCACGCGCCCGGGCGGCGGGCGTCTCCGCTTTCCTCAATATCTCGACCCGGGCCAGCGAGTGGGACGAGGTGATCGGGCTTGCCGAGAGGGAAAGTGACGTCATGGCGTCGGTCGGCGTGCATCCGCACGAGGCCGACATTCACCCGGACGTCGAGACCGAGACGCTGGTGGAGAAGGCGCGGCATCCGCGCGTGGTCGGGATCGGCGAAAGCGGGCTCGATTATTATTACGACCGCTCCGACCGCGAGCGGCAGCGGCAGAGCTTCCGCTCCCATATTGCCGCGTCACGCGAGACCCAGCTGCCTTTGATTGTCCACACCCGCGACGCGGAAGAGGATACGTACGCGATCCTCGCAGAGGAGATGGGGAAAGGGCGCTACCCGGCGCTGATCCACTGCTTCACCGCCAGCCAGGATTTCGCCGACAAGGTGCTCGACCTCGGCCTCACCGTCTCGATCTCTGGCATCGTGACCTTCAAGAATGCCAGGGAAGTGCAGGAGGTGGCGAAGACGATTCCCGCCGATCGCCTCCTGATCGAGACGGATTCGCCCTTCCTCGCCCCGGTGCCGCACCGCGGGAAACCCTGCGAGCCGGCATATGTCGCCGACACTGCCCGTTTCCTCGCAGACCTGCGCGGCGAGAGCGTCGAGCAGCTCGCGGCCAGCACCTCGGCCAATTTCCGCGCCCTGTTCACCAAGGCGGCGGCATGAAGGTCCGCATCCTGGGTTGCGGCACATCAGCCGGTGTGCCGCGGGTGGGGGACGATTGGGGCGATTGCGACCGGACAGAGCCTAGGAACCGGCGCCGGCGCGCCTCGATCCTCGTCGAGCATGGCGACGCGCGCATCCTGGTCGACACCAGCCCGGACCTGCGCGAGCAATTGCTCGATGCGCGGGTCAAGGATGTCGAGGCGGTGGTCTGGACCCACGATCATGCCGATCATTGCCACGGCATCGACGATCTGAGGCAGCTCTACCATGCGCGCGGACGGCCGGTGCAGGGCTATGCGCGCGCCTACACGCTGGACCTGCTGAAACAGCGCTTCGGCTATGCGTTCGAAGGTGGAAAAGGTTATCCGCCAGTGGTTTCTGGCTCGTTGCTACCGGACCATCTCAATCTTGCCGGCATCTCGATGCGGACCGTCGATCAGCCGCATGGCGACATCACCAGCGCCGGCCTGCGCTTCGACGCCGGCGGTCGCGCGATCGGTTATTCGACCGACTTTCACGACCTTACCGACGAAATGGCCTTGCTGTTCACCGGGCTAGACTTGTGGGTTGTCGATGCGCTGCGCCGCAAGCCGCACCCGACCCATCCGCATCTTGCCGATACGCTGAAATGGATCCGCGAATTGCGGCCGGGGAGGGCGGTGCTCGTCCATATGGACAGTTCGATGGACTATAGAACCTTGTGCGCGGAGTTGCCCGCGGGCGTCGAGCCTGGCTTTGACGGGATGGAGGTCGATCTGTGAGCGGCGAGGACCATGCCCTCAATCTCGTCTATCTCGTCGGCGTCCTTATCCTCGTCGGCTCGAGCCTGATGGTGCGCCGGCTGCCGCTCGGCCAGACGCTGAAGATGATGCTTGCCTGGGTCCTGATCTTCGCGGCGATGTTCGCGGTTTTCGCGCTTCGCAATGATTTCATGGCGTTAGGGCGGCGCATCATCGGCGAAGTCACCGGCAGTGCCGGGCAGGAGACCCGCGGCGACGCGCTGCGCATCCGCCGCTCCAGCGACGGCCATTTCTGGGCCGATGCGGAGGTCAACGACCGGCCTGTCCGCTTCATGATCGACAGCGGCGCGACGACGACGACGCTCTCGGCCGCGGCGACGCGCGGCGCCGGCGTCGAGCCGAGCGACAATTTCGGCGTCATGGTGGACACGGCAAACGGCACCGTCGTGATGCAGCGCGGCAGCATCGCGCGTTTCCAACTCGGCCCGATCGCGCGCGAGGGCCTCGCGGCGCACATCGCGCCGAACGACATGGTCAACGTGATCGGGATGAACCTGCTGTCGAGCCTGCGCGGCTGGGGCGTCGAGGGCGATGTTTTGGTGCTGCGGCCATGAGCGAGCGCAGCAGGCCCCCTCAACCTCTCTATATTTTACATAATGTATATTATCGGACTTTGTGATGACTGAGGAAGAGGGTTCCCCCACTCCGGATCGCGTCGCCGAAAGAGAGCCGATCGAGCGATTGCTCGCGATCATGGCGCGGTTGCGCGATCCGGTGACCGGCTGCGAATGGGACAGCGTCCAGACGTTCGAAACCATCGCGCCCTATACGATCGAGGAAGCCTATGAAGTCGCCGATGCCTGCGCACGCGGCGACATGGCGGACCTGAAGGACGAGCTTGGCGATCTGCTGCTCCAGGTCGTCTTCCACGCCCGGATGGCCGAGGAAGCCGGCGCGTTCGATTTCCACGCCGTCGCCGCGGCGATCGCCGACAAGATGGAGCGCCGCCATCCGCATCTGTTCGGTGCCGCGACCGAGGGCGGCCATTACCTCTGGGAACAAATCAAGGCCGAGGAGAGGGGCGCCAAGGGGCATGAGAGCGCGCTCGACGGCGTCGCCCTCGCCCTCCCCGCCCTGCTCCGCGCCGAGAAATTCCAGAAACGCGCCGCCCGCACCGGCTTCGACTGGCCCGATCCGAGCGGCGCGCGCGCCAAGATCGATGAGGAGCTGGCCGAAGTCGAAGCGGCCGCGCCGGACGAGCGCGCCGAGGAAATCGGTGATCTATTGTTCGCGGTCGTCAACTGGGCGCGCAAGCTCGATGTGGACGCCGAAGCGGCGTTGCGGGCAGCCAACGCGAAGTTCGAGCGGCGATTCCGGGCTATGGAAGGCACTGCGGGCGATGCTTTTTCGTCGTTGTCCCTCGAGGAGCAGGAATTGCTCTGGCAGCAGGCGAAAACAGCGTTGAAATAGACGTTTAGCTGCCGCGACTGTGAAAGCGTTCCATGTTTCCGGACGCCATCCTTACCTCGTAAATGGTCTGGTTGCCTTCCACGCGTTGCTCGAGGACGTCGCCGTGCTGGTGGAGCCAGGCGGCGCTGGCGCCGTCGCTGGCATCGAGCGTGATCGTGTAGCGCTGGTGACCCGCGGTGAGCTTCTTCGCCACGGCCGCAATGAGCGCGTCCACCCCCTCGCCGCTCAACGCCGAAAGCGCGATCACATTGTCGCGTCGACCGGCTTCGGCGAGGATGGCATCATGACGCTCGCCGTCGAGCAGGTCGAGCTTGTTCCAGACCTCGAAACGCGGCGTCGTGTCGGCCACGCCGATCTCGCTCAGCACCGCCTCGACGTCCGTCCGCTGCGCCTCGCTGTCCGGATGCGCGATGTCGCGGACGTGGATCAGCAGATCGGCCGAGACGACCTCCTCCAGCGTCGCCTTGAAGGCGGCGACGAGCTGGGTCGGCAGGTCCGAGACGAAGCCGACCGTGTCGGAGAGGATCGCCTTGTCGATGCCGGGCAAGCCAATCTGACGCAGCGTCGGGTCGAGCGTCGCGAAGAGCATGTCCTCGGCCGTCACCTCGGCGCCGGTCAGGCGGTTGAACAGGGTGGACTTGCCGGCATTGGTGTAGCCGACAAGCGCGATCACCGGCCAGGGCGCGCGCTGGCGGCGGCCGCGATGGAGACCGCGGGTGCGGGTCACCTGTTCCAGCTCGCGACGCAACCGCGCCATCCGGTCGCGGATCAGCCGCCTGTCGGCCTCGATCTGGGTCTCGCCCGGGCCGCCGAGGAAGCCGAAGCCGCCGCGCTGCCGCTCGAGGTGGGTCCAGGACCGGACCAGCCGCCCAGCCTGATAATCGAGATGGGCGAGCTCGACCTGCAGCCGTCCCTCGGCGGTCGCGGCGCGCTCACCGAAGATTTCGAGGATCAGCCCGGTGCGGTCGATCACCTTGACCCTGGTCTCATCCTCCAGATTCTTTTGCTGGACCGGCGTGATCGCGGCGTCGACGATCAGCAGCTCCGCCTCGGCGGCGCGGACGGCGTCGGCGATCCGCTCGACCTGGCCCTTGCCGAACAGGGTCGCCGGCCGCGGCTGGCGGATGCGCAAATGGAGCCGGTCCTCGACACTGACGCCGATCGCCTCGGCCAGGCCGGCGGCCTCGTCCAGGCGCGCTTCGGGATCGCGGCTCTCTCCACGGCCGAGATCGGGCAGAGCGACGACGGCGCGGGCGCCGCGCGCGAACTCGTCGGCGCTGTCGCGATTGAAGACGCTCAGGCGCCCTCCTCCTCGCCCCCGCCGCCCAGGTCGATCGGCCGCTCCGGCTGCACGGTGGAGATCGCATGCTTGTAGACGAGCTGGCACAGGCCATCCCGCTCGAGCAGCAGGCAAAACAGGTCGAAGGCCGCGATGTCGCCCTGCAGCATCACGCCGTTGACCAGGAACATCGTCACCGGTCCGCCCGACTGCCGCGCGGCGGCGAGGAAAATCTCCTGCAATTGCGCGCTCTTGGCTGCCTGCGCGTTGGCGGCGAAGGCCTCGCGGATGCTGGAAAGGTCGGCCGGCTGGGCCGGCATGATCGTCGAGATGGCGTGCTTGTAGACCAGCTGCGCCTGGCCGTCGCGGCGCAGAAGGACGGAGAAATTGTCGAACCAGGTGATGATGCCCTGGAGCTTGACGCCCTTCACCAGGAACATGGTGACGGGAATCTTCGCCCGGCGCAGGTTGTTCAGGAACATGTCCTGCAGGTTGTTGGCGACTCTTTCGGCCATTATTCTGTTCTCCCGGCCCCGCGCGCCGGAGATTAGCACCGCGCCGAAGTGGGCGCCATAACCCCGATCACTCCCCTTCCCCGCCGCGCGTGTCGCCCAGGCCGAGCGCCTTGAGCTTCCGGTGCAGGGCCGAGCGCTCCATGCCGATGAAGCTCGCGGTGCGCGAGATGTTGCCGGAAAAGCGCCGGATCTGGACCTTGAGATACTCGCGCTCGAACGTCTCCCGCGCTTCTCTGAGCGGCGTCCCCATGATCGCCTTGACCGCCTCGCTGGGGTTGAGCTGCGCCTGCTCGTTGAGGATTTCGGGCGGCAGCATGTCGAGCTCGATGCAGCCGATCCGCTCGCCGGGCGCGAGGATGATGGTCCGCTCGATCACGTTGCGCAGCTGGCGGACATTGCCCGGCCAGTCATAGGCCTGGAGCGCCGCCATGGCGTCATCGGAAATATCGGGCGTGTCCACCCGCTGTTCGGCCGCGTAGCGGGCAGCGAAATGGTGCACGAGCGCCGGCACGTCCTCGCGCCGCTCGGACAAGGCCTGGAGATGAACCGGCACGACGTTGAGCCGGTAATAAAGGTCCTCGCGGAAGCGGCCGGCGGCGATCTCCTCGGCAAGGTTCCGCGAGGTCGACGACACGACCCGCATGTCGACCTTCACGGTCCGCTGGCCGCCGACCCGACCGAAGCTCTGGTCGGTGAGCACGCGAAGAATCTTGCCTTGGGTCGAGAGCGGCATGTCAGCGATCTCGTCGAGGAAAAGGGTGCCGCCATGCGCCTGCTCGAGCAGGCCGGGCCGGGCGAGCTCGCCGCTTTCCTCCACCCCGAACAGCTCCTCCTCGACCCGCTCGGGCGTCATCCGCGCCGCGGTGACGACAATGAAGGGCGCCTTGGCGCGCGGGCTCCAATTGTGGAGCAGCCGCGCCGCGACCTCCTTGCCGACTCCGGCCGGGCCGGAGATCAGCACCCGGCTGCCGGTGGCGGCGACCCTTTTCAGCGTGGCGCGGACATTGTTGATCGCGGCGCTGGCGCCGGTCAGCTCCATTTCGTGGCCGACCTGGGCGCGGAGCGCCTCATTTTCCCGCCGCAGCCGATCTGTCTCGGTCGCCCGCGACACCAGGTGGACGAGGTGGCTCGCCTCGAACGGCTTTTCGATGAAATCGACCGCGCCCTGGCGGATCGCCGAGACGGCGGTGTCGAGATTGCCGTGGCCGGAGATCATCAGCACCGGCAGCGACGGGTCGAGCCGCTTCATCTCCTCGAGCAGCTGGAGGCCGTCGAGCTTCGAGCCCTGCAACCAGACGTCGAGCAAGGCGAGCGACGGTCGCCGGTCGGCGAGCGCCTGCAACGCCTCGCTGCTGTTCGCGGCGGTGCGGGTCGAGAAGCCCTCGTCCTCCAGTACGCCGGAGACCAGCTCCCTGATGTCCTGCTCGTCGTCGACGATGAGAATGTCCAAAGCCATGTGACTAACCACTCGCTTCCTGGGTTTGCGGAGGGGCATCGGCGGCGAGTCGCCGCAGCGCCTCGACGTCGAACGAGAAGCGCACCAGCGAGCCGCCGCCGGGCGCGTCCTCGAACTCGATCTGGCCGAAATGCTCCTCGACGATCTTCTTGACGATCGCGAGGCCGAGGCCGGTGCCCTTGGCACGTGTCGTCATATAGGGCTCGGTGAGGCGGCCGCGATCGGCGGGCAGGCCGACGCCGCTGTCGAAGACGTCGATCCGCACCTTGCCGTTCGCTTCGGACACCGTGACAGCGATCCGGTCCGGACCGCCATCCTCGCCCTCGTCGCGTTTCTGCTGGATCGCCTCGACGCCGTTCTTGACGACATTTGTCACGGCCTGGCCCAGCAGGCGCCGGTCGCAGACCAGCCGCGGGCTCTCGTCCGGCGCGTCGAAGCTGAAGCCGATATCCGGATGCGCGACCTCCTGGAGGAAGATGGCATGGCGGACGATCTCGTTCACCGGCTCCTCATGGAAGGTCGGCTTGGGCATCCGCGCGAAGGAGGAGAATTCGTCGACCATGCGCCTGAGGTCGCTGACCTGGCGGACGATCGTGCCTGTCAGCCGTCCGAACGTGGCCGGATCGGACGCGATCTCGCTCGCATAGCGGCGCTGGAGCCGCTCGGCGGCGAGCTGGATCGGGGTCAGCGGGTTCTTGATCTCGTGCGCGATGCGGCGCGCGACATCGGACCAGGCGGCGCGGCGCTGGTCGAGCAATTGCTCGGTGATATCGTCGAAGGTGAGGACATGGCCACCCTCGACCTGCACAGTCTTGACGGCAAGCGTGCGCGGCTCGCCGCCGGTTGCGAGCTGGACCACATCCTCGCGCTCGTCGGCCGCAAGATGATGATCGAGCTCCGGCGCGAGGTCTGCGAGCTTCTGCCCCACCGCGCTGCCGCCGCCGGTCCGGAGCAGAGCCTCGGCGGAGCGATTGATCAGCCGCACGACACGCTCCTCGTCGACCGAGATAACGCCCGCCGTGACGCCCGAGAGCACCGCCTCGATGAAGGCGCGCCGGCTTTCCAGCTGATCGTTGGCCGCAACCAGCGCGCCCGTCTGCTCCTGCAGCCGTCGGGTCATCCGGTTGAACGCGTTGCCGAGCGTACCGACCTCGTCCCGCTCCTCCGAGACCGGGACGCGGACCGAAAGATCGCCGGCCGTCACCTTGTGCGCCGCGTCGACGAGCCGGCCGACCGGCTGGACGAGGCGCTCGGCGAGCTTGAGCGCGATCCAGATCGAAACGCCAACGATCAGCAGCGACATGGCGAACAGCGCCGCATTGAATCGCAACTGCAGGTCACGCGATTGACTCGCCAGCGTCTGATAGTCGGAGAGAATTGTGGCGCCCCGATTGAGCTGGCTTGCCAGCTCCGGCTCGAAGACTCGCGCCGTGTAGATATAGGTGTTCTGGCCGTAAGGCAGGACCGCGATCGCCGCGAAGCGGTCGGAGCTGACGATGATGTTCGGCCGCTCCGGGCGGACTTGAGCCACCATCTGCGGCGTCACCACACTTTCCAGCGGCCGGTCATAGGGATTGACCAAAGCGAGCGACTGGATCGCGCCGCCCTGCCCGACCCGGAAGATGATCGCCTCGGAAAGATTGCGCTCGTAGAGCTGGCGCGCGAAGCCGGCGGCGAAGACCTGGCTGTCGATCGGCACCTGCTGGAGATAGCCGGAGAGGTCGCCGCTCATCGCGACCGCCTCCAGCCCCACCCGCTCGACCTCGCGATTGTAATTCTCGCGCGCCAGGCTGGCGGCATTCTCCAGCATTCCCCTCGCGCGGTCCGAGAAGAAGAACTCCATGCCGTACTGGAACAGCAGCGAGGCGAAGATCACGACCAGCAAGGTCGGCACGCTGGCGATCACCGAAAAGATCGCGACCAGCCGGACCGGCAGCCGGCTCTTGAGGCCCAATGCAGTCTGGGCGGCACGGCGCATCGCCAGTCGGCGGGCGAGCAGCACCATCAGCGCCATGGCCGGGACAAGGTTGGCGACGAGCAGGGTCGCGGCGAGCGCCGGCGTTGGCAGAGTCGGTCGCGCGAAGAGGAAGATGCTGAGGACGACGACCGCGACGAGGAGCGCGACGGTTCCCACCTCCAGCAGCGGCACGAACCCTGTGCGCCGGGTCAGCACATTGAGCCGCCGCCGCCAGCGTGGCGGGCGGGCAGCGGCAGTGATCGCGGCCTCGGCGTTCATGTTGCGCCTCTAGCACACCATGTGGCCAAAACAACACACTATTGACGCAACCCGCCGCAGCGGGAGGGGATTTGGGCGCTCAGGCCGCGGCGCGGCTCAGCCAAGGCCTGTAGAATTCGCCGAGCATCGCCTTGGCCGCGCGCGGGTCGGCTTCCTTGTTGAAAAGGTTCCGAAACTCGGCCGAGCCGGGCAGCCCCTTGGTGTACCATCCGATATGCTTGCGGGCGCAATTGACGCCGATCACCGGCCCATAGAGCGCCAGAATCGCCTCATATTGCTCGACGATCACCGCATATTGCTCGTCGAGTGACGGATCGGGCAGCCGCTCGCCGGTGCGCAGCCAGTGCGCGACCTGCCGCAGCAGCCACGGCCGGCCATAAGCGCCGCGGCCGATCATCACGCCGTCCGCGCCCGACTGGTCGAGCGCCGCATCGGCATCCTCGATCGAGCAGATGTCGCCATTGGCGATGACCGGCACGGACACCGCGTCCTTGACCGTCCGGATGAACGCCCAGTCCGCCTCGCCCTTGTACATCTGGCAGCGGGTGCGGCCGTGGACGGTGATCATCCGGATGCCGAGATCGTCGGCGATCCGGGCCAGCTCGGGTGCGTTGAGACTGGCATGGTCCCAGCCCATCCGCATCTTGAGCGTAACGGGCACGGAAACGGCCTTCACCGTCGCCTCGATGATCGCGGCGGCCAGGGTCAGATCGCGCATCAGCGCCGATCCCGCCTCGCCATTGACCACCTTCTTGACCGGGCAGCCCATGTTGATGTCGATGATCGCCGCGCCGCGATCCTGGTTGAGCTTCGCCGCCTCCGCCATCTCCACCGGCGAACAGCCGGCAAGCTGCATCGAGACCGGCTCCTCGCATGGGTCCCAGACCATCTTCTGCAAGCTCTGGCGGGTCTCGCGGATCGCGGCCTGGCTGGCGATCATCTCGCTGACCGTGAGCCCGGCGCCGTAGCGCTTGACGACCCGCCGAAACGGCATGTCGCTGACGCCCGTCATCGGCGCCAGGATGACCGGCGTCTCGATCCGCACCGGACCGATCTGGATGGGCGACAAGCGGCTCATGGGCCGCGCGAGATAGGGCGAAAGGCGCTGGCGGGCAAGGCGGGCCTCCGCTAGGCGCCGCGGCGTGAGCGAGAGCGGACAAACGGTGGCGCTGGTCGTGGCGGCGGGAAGCGGCAGCCGCGTCGGCGGCGCGCCGAAGCAGTACCGCCTGATCGCGGGCCGCGCCGTTCTCGCGCATGCCGTCGACGCGTTGCGCCATCCACGGATCGATCGGATTCAGGTCGTGATCGGCGAAGGCCAGCAGGCCGACTATGCGACCGCAATGGGGGACCGCCCCCTCCCCGCGCCGGTGATCGGCGGCGAAACACGACAGGAGTCGGTGCGCCGCGGACTCGACGTGATAGCGGTCGCGGGCAGCGTCGGGCGAGTGCTGATTCACGACGCCGCCCGCCCTTTCCTGCCGCCTCCGGTGATCGATCGCCTCATCCATGCGCTCGACGACGCGCCCGGCGCGGTTCCCGTGTTGCCCGTCGTCGATACGCTCGCGCATGCCGACGGCGAGTTAGGCGGCGTGGTGTCGCGCGACGGCCTCCTGCGCCTGCAGACGCCTCAGGCCTTCCATTTCACGGCGATCCGCGACGCCCATGCCGCCTGGTCTGGCGACGCGGCGACGGACGATGCGCAGATCGCCCGCGCGGCCGGACTGAAAGTCGCGACGGTGGCCGGCGATCCGGCGCTGGAGAAGCTCACCTACGAAGCCGATTTCACCCGTGCCGAGGCAATGCTTGCCGCGCGCGCCCTCCCCTGCACCGGCATGGGCTTTGATGTGCATGCGTTCGGACCGGGGAATTCGGTCTGGATCGGCGGCGTCGAAATCGCCCACGATCGCGGCCTGATCGGTCATAGCGACGCCGACGTGGCGCTCCACGCTTTGACCGACGCGCTGCTCGGCGCGATCGGGGCGGGCGATATCGGCGATCATTTCCCGCCAAGCGACCCCAAATGGCGCGGCGCCCCGTCCTCGCTCTTTCTCGAACATGCCCGCGATCTGGTTGAGCAGGCCGGCGGCCGGATCGCCCATTGCGACGTGACGATCATCTGCGAGGCGCCCCGGATCGGCCCGCATCGGGACGCCATGCGCGCGACGATCGCGGGTCTGTTGCGACTGTCACAGTCGAGGATTAGCATCAAGGCGACCACCACCGAGCGGCTGGGCTTTACCGGCCGCGGCGAGGGGGTGGCAGCGCAGGCGGTCGCCACAATCCTGTTGCCGGAGTAGACATGAGCGACTTCATTCTTCCCGCCGAACTGGTCGATCTCGCCCGCCGCGTGATCGAGGCGAACCGCGCCGCCGGCCGACGGATCGCGGTTGCCGAGAGCTGCACCGGCGGCCTCGTCTCCTCCGCTTTGACCGAGATCGGCGGCTCTTCCGACGTGTTCGAGGCCGGCTTCGTCACTTACTCCAATGAGGCCAAGATGGCGGTGCTCGGCGTCGCCTCCGACGTGATCGAGACATTTGGCTCCGTGTCTATCGCCTGCGCCTGGGCGATGGCGCAGGGCGCGCTGGCGAAGACGGAAGCCGACGTCGCCGTCGCGATCACCGGCATCGCCGGCCCCGGCGGTGGATCGGAGAACAAGCCGGTGGGCATGGTGGTTTTCGCCTGCGCCGAGCGCGGCTCGGACAAGGGCGACATGGTCGCCGATTGTCGCCAGTTCGGCGATATCGGCCGGGCTGGCGTGCGGACTCAGGCGGCGCTCTGCGCGCTCGAGCTGCTGCTCCCGGAAGGCGCATAGAGCGTCGCGGCGCGCGCCTCGAAGGAACCGATCATCCTTCTCAGCGCCGCATCGAACATCTTGCCGGCAAGCGCCTCGAAGATCCGGTTCTTGAATGCGAAGTCGACGCAGAAATCGACCTCGGTCCCGCCCGGCGCGGCCGCGAAGAACCAGCGGTTGTGGAGATATTTGAGCGGGCCATCGATATAGTCGATCTCGATCTCGCGCGGCCGCTCCTTGCGGACTCGCGACGTGAAGGTTTCCTTGAGCGCGCTGAAGCCGACGACGAGGTCCGCCACCATTTCGGTTTCGCTGCTCGAGCGCACCCGCGTCGCCGCGACCCAGGGCAGAAACTCCTGGTAGCGGCCGACATCGGCGACCAGGTCGAAGAGCTGCTCCGGCGTGTAGGGAAGCAGCCGGGTCTCGCGATGGCGGGGCATCAGCTTCCGGCGGAGGCGGCCAGCTTCGCCGCGCGGGCGGCGCGCATCTTCTCGAAATCGTCGCCGGCATGATAGCTGGAACGGGTCAGCGGGCTGGCGGCGACGAGCAGGAAACCCTTGGCGCGGGCGATCGCGGCATAGGCCTTGAAGGCGTCCGGCGTGATGAACGCCTCGACCTTCGCGTGGCGCGGCGTCGGCTGGAGATATTGGCCCATGGTGAGGAAATCGATCTCGGCCGATCGCATGTCGTCCATCACCTGATGGACTTCCATGCGCTCCTCCCCCAGCCCGACCATCAATCCGGACTTGGTAAAAATCGATGGGTCGTGCCGCTTGACGCTCTCCAGCAGTCGCAGCGAGGCATAATAACGTGCCCCGGGGCGGATCGTCGGATAGAGGCGCGGCACCGTCTCCAGATTGTGATTGTAGACATCCGGTCGCGCAATAACGATCTTTTCTACAGCGGTTTGCGACTTATTCCTGAAGTCCGGTGTGAGGATTTCGATGGTCGTCGACGGCGTGTTCCGGCGCAGCGCCTCGATCACCTTGACGAACTGGCTCGCGCCGCCGTCCGGCAAATCGTCTCGGTCGACCGATGTAACGACGATATGCGTGAGGCCGAGTTCCGCCGCGGCGACCGCGACATGCTCGGGTTCCAGCGGGTCGACCGCGCGCGGCATCCCCGTCTTGACGTTGCAGAAGGCGCAGGCCCGGGTGCAGGTGTCGCCCAGGATCATCACCGTGGCGTGCTTCTTGGTCCAGCACTCGCCGATATTGGGGCAGGCCGCCTCCTCGCACACCGTGGCGAGGTTGAGCGATCGCATCAGCTTCTTCGTTT
>NZ_JBQTIN010000174.1:0-6369 GCF_052388015.1 Sphingosinicella sp. | reverse complement strand
GTCGACGGTGACGCCGGCCAGCGAGACGAGCAGGGTGGCGGGCGTCGTCACCAGCTCGCCATGGATCGCGATCCGGCCTTCCGCGATCATCCGCTCGACTTCGCGGCGCGAGGCGATGCCGGCGCGGGCGAGCAATTTGGCGATTCTCTGGCCTTCGCGCTCTGGCGCCATATTCCCAAGTCCATCCGAAACGATTTCGCGCCCAACGCGCTTGTCGCGGCGGCACCGGCTCCCAATCTGGCCGTTACGGATACGACCGAAGGAGGGGCGGCCCCTAACATGCTCTTTGCGAAGCGCGAAAGACTGATCCGGCGGATTCTGATCGTCGAGGACGAGGCGCTGGTCGCGTTCGACAACGAGCATGGCCTGACCGAGGCCGGCTATGAAGTGGTGGCGACGGTCGATTCCTATGCCGACGCGGCGGCGGTGATCGCGCGGGCGCCGCTCGATCTGGTGCTGACCAACATCGCGCTGAACGGCGAGGGGGACGGGCATGACGTGGCGCGGGCGGCGCGGGCGAGAGGCGTGCCGGTGCTGTTCGTCACCGCGCGCTGCAGCGAGGAGGGCCGCTCGCTCGGTCTCGCCTGTCTCGCCAAGCCTTATTCGATGGCGGTGCTGGAGCGGGCACTGGGGGCGGTCGACCTCGCATTGCAGGGTCGGCCGCCCAGGCGCTTGCCGCGCGGGCTGACGATGTTCGAGACGGCCTAGGACAAAGCGGATTCCACCTGGTCGTGGAAGTTGCGGATGCCGGTTTCCAGCGTGCCAAGGGTCAGCGTCTGGAGCGAACCGGAGGCGAGGCCGCTCTGGCCCAATGCGGCGGCGCGATAATCCTCGCCGCCGAACACGCCCTCGTCGAGCAGGGTCCAGCTCTTCTCCCAATGGTCGATCTCTTCCGGCGTCCGCGGTGCCTGCGGGATGAGCATGAAATCCTCGACCAGGGTGCGGCCGACATCCTGCGGCATCAGCACCATCAGGTTCACATAGTCCGGGCTCATGATGATGATCGTCGCCGGGAAGAGCTGGTAGGCGAAGGTGATCACGGCGCGCAGCTCGGCCCAGTGGGCATGGTCGATCTCGGCGAGATATTCGTTGCGGCCGACGGCCGAGCGCTGGTGAATGCCGATCGTGTCGGCGACGCTGATCCCGTCGGTGAAGAAGCGGGCAATGGTCTGCGCGTGGAGGCGCTGGACATGATAGCCTTCGAGGAAGGCGTCCATGATCAGCTTCCAGTTCGACGCGACGTCATGGACGCGGCGGCGGAACAGGTGATGGCCGGCGAGATCGAAGGCCTCGAATTCGGGGGCGAGGCCGATCGCGTCGGCGAAGTCGGTGGGCGCGCGCGCGAACCAGATCAGGCCGCCTGACTCGACGTTCGGCAATTCGAGGAGATGATGATCGGCCTTGTCCATGCCGGGGAAGGTGTCGGGCCGGGGCAGCGCGGCGAGCGCGCCGTCGGGCGTGTAGGTCCAGGCATGATAGGGGCAGACGATGCGCGGGCATTTGGCGACCTCGCCGCCCTCGATCAGCCGGGTGCCGCGATGGCGGCAGACATTCCAGAAGATGTGGGCGACGCCCTGCTTGTCCCGGGTCAGCAGCAGCGGGATGCCGAAGCCGTCATGGGCGACCGCCATGTTGTTCTCGGGCAGCAGCGCGGAGGGCGCGATCACCATCGGCAGCTTGTCGAACAACTTCGCCTTCTCGGCGGCGAAGCGGGTCGGGTCGGTATAGACGCTGGCCGCGACGGAGGTGACGGCCTTGCCCGTCGTCGGCACGCCGGACGCGAGCTTGCGCGCGAGCGCGAGCTGGCCTTCGGTGGGCCGCCGGCGGATCGGCATGTCCATGGCCGGAATTGTGCGCCGCGCGCACGCGCAAGGCAAGTTTCCGCCTTTCCGTAGGGGCTAGGCGGGCGGCATCGACTCGTTACAAGTGCGGCATGAGCGACACGACCAAAGCGGCTCCGACGAGCTGGCGCGACAGCATCCTGCCTTATGCGAAGAAGGGGCCGCTGACCGCCTTCTTCGTCGGCATTTCGTCGGGCCTCCCGTTCACCTTGCTTGCCGCGACGCTCACCCAGCGATTGTCGGAAGGGGGGATCGAGCGGCGGACGATCTCCGCCTTTGCGCTCGTCCTGCTCATCTACAGCATCAAATGGGCCTGGGCGCCGATCGTCGACCGCATCCGGCTGCCTTTCTCCGACAGCTTCGGCCAGCGCCGGACCTGGCTGGTGCTGTGCGCCGCCGCGGTCATCGCGGCGATCGTCCTGCTCGCCCGCGCCGACCCGGCCGATGGCGCGCAGAAGGTGCTGCTGGCGGCGCTCATCCTGGGCTTCGCCGGCGCCACCTACGACATCGTCATCGACGCCTACCGGATCGAAACGCTCGAGCCCGAGGAGCTGGGGACCGGTTCGGGCATGTCGCAATATGGCTGGCGGATCGGCGCGTTCCTTGCCGGCACGGTCGCGCTGGCCGGGGCGGCCAGTGTGGACTGGACGTTCGGCTATATCGCCTGCGCGCCGCTGGCGCTGTCGGCGGTGATCGTCTCGCTCTGGGCCGGCGAGCCCAAGCGTCACAAGATGCGCGAATGGCCGCAGCGGGGGAGCGCGGGAAGCTATCGCCGCTTCCTGCTCGCGATCCCGCTCATTCTCGCCGCGGCGTTCGGCCTCGACCAATTGCTCGGCTCCACGATCCTGTTCCGGATATCGCTCTTCGGGCTGATCTATCCGATCGCCGACATGACCATCCGTCGCGCCCACGATGCGGGATGGAGCGGCCATCTCGCCTGGCTGCTGCTCGCGCCGCCGATCGCGGCGGCCGTCGGCAATCTGACGCTGTTCTGGATCGCGCTGGCGCTGGTCGGCGCGCTGGTCGCCGCTCTTGCCGTGAAGGCCGGCGATTCGGGCGCCAACCGGTTCGGCGACGCGCCCGACGCGCTCGTCCGCAAGGACGTCGTCGGGCCGATGGTCGAGTTCTTCCGCCGCCGGGGCGCGTGGCTCGTCTTCATCTTCGTGCTGGTCCACAAGATCGGCGACACGATGGCGAACCTGATGGTCCGCGACCTGTTCGTCACCTCCGGCTTCTCGCGCGAGGAGATTTTGTTCGCGGACGTCTGGGTCGGCTTCGCCTGCCTGATGATCGGCATCTTCGTCGGTGGCATCATCTATGCGCGCTGGGGAATGAAGCGCGCGGTGCTGGTCAGCCTGCTGCTGATGGGCGTTTCCAACTTCAGCTTCGCGATCCTGGCCGAGCTGGGCCGCTCGGTGCCGATGATGGCGTTCACCATGGGCTTCGAGAATTTCGCCAGCGGCATCGGCGGCGTCGCGGTGGTCGCCTTCCTGTCGGCGGTGTGCAGCCTGCGCTTCACCGCGACCCAGTTCGCGATGCTCTCCGCGGCGGCGGCGATCCTCGGCCGGTTCCTGACCGGCGCGACCGCCGGGGCGCTGATCAATGCCATGGGCTATCCCAACTTCTATTTGCTCACCACGGCGCTGGCCTTGCCCGGGATCCTGCTTTTCTGGTGGATGATGCGCTCGGGCCTTGTCGACGCGGCCCTGGGCTCCGCTGGAACGCAGCATGAGAGCGAGGTCCGGGCGGAGGATCAGGCCGGCACCTGATCGTTCGCGCGCAGGACCTCGCCCGCCAGATAAAGCGAGCCCATGATGAGGACGAAGGGTAGCGGGCTCTCGCGCTCGGCGGCGATCGCGGCGAGCGCTGTCGCCACGTCGTCGGCCCGTTCCGCCTGAAGCCCCGCCCGGCGGGCGACGGCGGCGAGCTCGGCCGGACCGTGATGATCGTGTTCGGGGACAGGGACGGCGTGAAGGGTGGCGCCCGAGCCTTCGAACGGGGCGAGGATTCCAGCGGCGTCCTTGTTCGAGAGCAGGCCGCAGACGATGTGCAGCGGCTTGCCGCGCGCGGCCTTCACGACGAAGCGGGCGACCTCGCGGGCGGCGCTCGGATTGTGGGCGCCGTCGAGCCACAGCTCGGCGTCGGGTGGCAGCCGGTCGCGCAGCGGGCCGGGGGCGAGGCGCTGGAGGCGGGCCGGCCAGTCGGTCCAGGCCATCGCCGCGCCCAGCGCGGTGGCGGGAATCGCGAGCCTGTCCTGATGGCGCAGCATCGCGACGGCGAGCGCGGCGTTCACGGCCTGATGGCGACCCGGCAGGCGGGGGAGGGGCAAATCGAGCGCGCCTTTGGCGTCGCGATAATGAAGCCGACCACCGCGCCGCGTCGCGTCCCAGTCGCCGCCGCGCGGGAGCCAGCGCGCGCCTGCCTGCGCCGCCGCTTCACCCACCGTTTCGGCAAGGCGGCGGGGGTAGGCAAGAGTGACAAGCGACACGCCGCGCTTGGCGATGCCGGCTTTCTCGGCCGCGATCTGCTCGATCCGGTCGCCGAGGAAGGCGTGGTGATCGTGGCCCAACGCGGCGATGCCGCAAACGAGCGGCGATTCGATCACGTTGGTCGCGTCGAGCCGGCCACCGAGCCCGACCTCCACGATGCAGGCGTCGGCGGGCGCGCGGGCGAAGGCGAGGAAGGCGGCGGCGGTTGTCGCCTCGAAGAAGCTGATCTCCATGCCGTCCGCGGCGTCGAGCGTCTCGGCGAGCAAGGCGGCGAGCAGGTCGTCCACGATCAGCGCGCCGGCGAGGCGAATGCGCTCGTTGAAGCGGACGAGGTGGGGACTGGTGTAGACATGTGCCTTCAGGCCGGCGGCCTCGATCGCGGCGCGGAGGAAAGCGCAGGTCGAGCCCTTGCCGTTGGTGCCGGCGACGTGGAGCACGGCCGGCAGCGCGCGGTGCGGATCGCCGAGCCTCGCGAGCAAGGCGGTGATCCGCTCGAGGCCGAGAATGTCGCGGCCGGGCGAGAGCGCGGCGAGCCGGTCGAGCTGGGCCCGGACGGCGGGATGATCGGAAGTCGCGCGGTCGGCCATCTATCCTCCCTGCGCCGCAGGCGTGGGGAGGGGGACCAGCCGCAGGCTGGTGGAGGGGCCGACCGCAGCATCGCCCCTCCACCATGCTTCGCATGGTCCCCCTCCCCACCGCTTCGCGGCAGGGAGGACGGGAATCACGCCGCCTGCCTCGCGGGGCTCAGATAGTCGAGCAGCAGCGCCAGCTGGCCGCGTAGATCCTTCCGGTGGACGACCATGTCGACCATGCCGTGCTCGCGCAGATATTCGGCGCGCTGGAAGCCGGGCGGGAGCTTCTCACGGATCGTCGACTCGATCACCCGCTGGCCGGCGAAACCGATCAGCGCGCAGGGCTCGGCGATATGGATGTCGCCGAGCATCGCATAAGAAGCGGTGACGCCGCCGGTCGTCGGATCGGCGAGCATGACGATGTAGGGCAGGCCGGCTTCCCTCAATTCGGCGATCGCAACGGTCGCCTTCGGCATCTGCATCAGCGACAATATGCCTTCCTGCATCCGCGCGCCGCCGGCGGCGGTGATGACGACATAAGGCGCCTTGTCCGTAATCGCGGCGCGGGCGCCGGCGACGAAGGCGGCGCCGACCGCCATCCCCATCGAACCGCCCATGAAAGCGAAATCCTGGACGCCCATCACCAGCTTGCGCCCCTCGACGCTGCCGCGGGCGTTGATGAAGGCATCGCTCTCGCCGGTCGCCGCGCGGGCCGCCCTCAGCCGATCGACGTAGCGTTTCGAATCGCGGAACTTGAGCGGGTCTTCCCTGACCTGCGGCGGCGGCAGGATGGTGAAGCCGGGATCGAGCAGCATCGCGAAGCGCTGCTTCGGCCCGATGCGGCCATGATGGTCGCAGCGCGGGCAGACGAACAGGTTCTCCTCATATTCCTTGAGGAACACCATCGCCTCGCATTCCGGGCATTTGTGCCACAGCGTCTCCGTCGTCTCTCTTTTGGGGAGGAAGGGGACCATGTTGCGGACGCGGTTCAGCCAGCTCATCGGATTTCCTTAGGGGCGGCGGCGCGGATAGGCCGGTCGGCGCGCGCCTACAAGGTCGCCTCGATCGCCCGGGCGGCCTTGTCGGGATCGTCGGCCAAAGTGATCGGCCGGCCGACGACGAGGATCGAGGCGCCGTTGTCGAGCGCCTCGCGCGGGGTGGTGACGCGCTTCTGGTCGCCAGTCTCCGCGGTGGCGGGGCGGACGCCGGGGACGACGAAGAAGCCTTCCGGCCACAGCGCCTTCGCCACCGCGACCTCGGCGCCCGAGCAGACGACACCGTCCAGCCCCGCCTTGCGCGCGAGGACGGTCAGCCGCGTGACATGATCGTGCGCGTCGCCATTGATGCCGGTCGCCGCGAGGTCGGCCTCGTCGAGGCTGGTCAGCATCGTCACCGCGACCACCTTCGTGCCCTTGGGCGCGGCGGCCTTGGCGTCCTCGAGCATCGCCCGGCCGCCGCCCGCATGAA
>NZ_JBQTIN010000173.1:0-4923 GCF_052388015.1 Sphingosinicella sp. | reverse complement strand
TTAGCATCCGGTTTTTGACCGTTCAAAGACTCAGCTATCCACAGATGTGGATAAATTGCCGAGCGTTGCTGCGATGCAACGGCGCCGGCTGAAGCCGTGAAAGACTTTTAGATCAGGCTCCTAGCGGAACGGTGGCTCGTCGAAGGCGCGCAGCTTGCGGGAATGGAGCGCGGCGCCTTCGCGGCGCAGGATACGCAGCGCCTCGATGCCGATCCGAAGGTGCTGGCTGATCGCCCGCTCGTAAAAGGCGTTGGCCTGGCCGGGCAGCTTGATCTCGCCGTGCAGGGGCTTGTCGGAGACGCAGAGCAAGGTGCCGTAGGGAACCCGGAAGCGGTAACCCTGGGCGGCGACGGTCGCCGATTCCATGTCGATCGCCACCGCGCGCGACTGATTGAAGCGCAATGCGGAGAGGGTGTAGCGCAGCTCCCAGTTGCGGTCGTCGGTGGTGACGACCGTGCCCGTCCGAAGGCGCTGCTTCAGCTCCTGCGGCTCTTCGCCGGTGACCTCGACGGCGGCGTCGAACAAAGCCTGCTGGATCTCGGCCAGCGCCGGGATCGGCACCTCGGTCGGGAGCACGTCGTCCATCACATGATCGTCGCGCAGATAAGCGTGGGCGAGGACATAGTCGCCGATCGACTGGCTCGGGCGGAGACCGCCGCAATGACCAATCATCAACCACACCTCCGGCCGCATCACCGCCAGATGGTCGCAGATCGTCTTGGCGTTGGAGGGGCCGACGCCGATATTGACCAGGCTGATCCCCTCGCCGCGCGCGGCGATCAGATGATAGGCCGGCATCTGGTGCTTGCGCCACGGGCCTTCCTGCACCTTCGCGACCGCGTCGGGCGTGTCCCTGGTGACGAACACCCCGCCCGGGGCGGACAAGGCCTCATAGGGGCTGTCGTCGCGCTCGAGCTCCTCGACCGCCCAGCGCACGAACTCGTCGACATAGCGGACATAGTTGGTGAACAGCAGATAGCGCTGGCTGTGCTCGGGTGGAGTGCCGGTATAATGGCGCAGGCGGGCGAGGCTGAAATCGACCCGCGGCCCGTCGAACAAGGAGAGCGGCAGCGGCTCGTCGGGCCCGCCCATCCAGGCCCCGTCCGCCACCTCGTCGCCGATATGGGCGAGCTCGGTGGTCGGGAACCAGAGCGCGAGCTCCGCCGCCCTGGCGCCGTCGAGCCTGAGATCGTCGGTCGCGTCGAGCACATAGGGATAGGGGATCTCGCTCGCCGAGCGGCCGGCCTCGACCTCGACGCCATAATCGGCGACGAGATAGCCCAGCTGTTCGGTCAGATATTTGCGGAACAGATAAGGCCGGGCGATGCTGACCGCATAGGCGCCCGGGCGGTTCAGCCGGCCGAAGGCGCGGGGCGGCAGCTCGGCGGGCGCGCCGGGGCGATGGGTGATGCGCAGCTCGGGATAGGCGAACAGGCCGGCGGCGCGCGCGGCCGGGTCGGGAAGCTCGCCGGATTTCAGATAACGGGCGAGGGCGCCGCGCAGATTGGCGACCGACTCATCATAGATCGCGCAGAGCCGGTCGATAAGCTCGGGAATGGATTCGGGGCTGGTGACCAAGATCGTTCTCGTTTCGGCGCCGTGGCGGCGGATGATCGCTTCCTTCGCGCGCGGCGCGACGAAGTCAAATCGGGCGCGCTCAAAAAAGTTAACGCGGGCGCGACAGAATCATGGCTAACGCGAGACTAACCAAGGCGGAGGGGCTGCCTTGAGACGATACAGGTATCGTACCAAAGTCCTGACCGGCCGCTGGCGCGAGAGCTTTGACGCCGCCGTCGATGATGCTGCGCGCGCCGGCCAGATCGCTTACGACACCGAGAAGAAGAGCGCCTTCCGCTGGATCGTGCCGGGCAGCATCGAGGAGCGCGACGAGGATAGCGGGCAAGCGCGCCGCAAGGCCTGACGTCGACCGCGCCGTTGCGCGCCCAGGCGAATAGGTTAGGGTGCGCCGATGGGGGCGGCGGCACTGGATCAATCCGACCCGGCCGGGGCGCGGACGCGCTTCGCCGCTCAGCTTTACGTTCAGGTTCTGCTTGCGATCCTGCTGGGCGCGCTGGTCGGTCATTTCTGGCCCGAATGGGGGGCGGCGCTGCGGCCGCTGGGCGACGGCTTCATCAAGCTGGTCAAGATGATCATCGCGCCGGTAATCTTTTTGACCGTCGTACTCGGCATCGCCGGGATGAGCGAGATCAGGGCGGTCGGCCGGGTGGCGGCCAAGGCGATCGCCTATTTCCTGTTCTTCTCGACGCTGGCGCTGGTCGTCGGCCTGGTCGTCGCCAATGTGGTGCGGCCGGGCGAAGGGATGAACATCGATCCGGCGACGCTCAATGCCGGCGCGATCGCGACCTATTCGCAGCGCGCCCACGACGCGAGCGTCACCGCCTTCCTGCTCGACATCATCCCTGTGACGATGGTTTCGGCGCTGACCGAGGGCTCGATCCTGCAGGCCCTGTTCGTGGCGATCCTGTTCGGGGTCGCGATCGCTTTGGTCGGCAAGCCGGCCGCGCCCCTGGTCGACATGCTCGAACGGCTGGCGCGGGTCGTGTTCCGGATCGTCGCGATCCTGATGCGCGCGGCGCCGATCGGCGCGTTCGGGGCGATCGCCTTCACGATCGGCGCCTACGGCCTTGGCACGCTCGTCAACCTCGGCGCGCTGGTCGCGACCTTCTATCTGACCTCCTTGATCTTCGTGCTCGTCGTGCTCGGCGGCGTCGCGGCGCTGGCGGGCTTCTCGATCCTGAAGCTGATCCGATACCTCAAGGCCGAGTTGCTGCTGGTGCTCGGCACCTCCTCGTCGGAGGCGGCGCTGCCGGCCCTGATCGAGAAGATGGAACGCGCCGGCTGCGCGCGGCCGGTGGTCGGGCTGGTCGTGCCGGCGGGCTATTCGTTCAACCTCGACGGCACCAATATCTACATGACGCTGGCGGCGTTGTTCATCGCCCAGGCGTTGGGGATCGAGCTCAGCCTGTGGGACCAGGTCGCGCTGCTGCTGGTCGCGATGGTGAGCTCGAAAGGCGCGGCGGGGGTGACCGGCGCGGGGTTCATCACGCTCGCCGCGACCTTGTCGATCGTGCCGACCATCCCGCTCGCCGGCATGGCGCTGATCCTCGGCGTCGACCGGTTCATGAGCGAATGCCGCTCCCTCACCAACTTCATCGGCAACGCGGTCGCGACGATCGTCGTCGCGCGCTGGGACGGCGCACTCGATCGGGAGAAGCTGGCGCGGGCGCTGGCCGGACGCCCGACCACGACGCCGGCGGTGGAGCCGGCAACCGGATCCTATGACGAGGACTGATGGTGAGGTCGCTTGCGCTTCCGTCACCACGGCGCAAATCATCCCCCGGACGATTTGAGTCCGTGGTGACCCCTACGGGAATCGAACCCGTGTTTCAGCCGTGAAAGGGCCGCGTCCTAACCGCTAGACGAAGGGGCCGTGAGGCGAGGCCGCGCCTTAAGTGGCGGGGCGGGAAGGGTCAAGCATCGGCCCAGGCGGCGTCCTCCAGGTGGAGCTCGGCCGAGATCGTGCCCTGATATTCGTTGCGGCGGACCTGGCCGGCGAGCCAGAGCTTGCGGTGCGGGGGGGCGGCGAGCAGCGCCTCGCCAAGGGGCGAATCCGCCATGCGGAAGGCGATGCCCTTGACGCGGCGGCCGTCGTCACCGGCGGCGATGATGCGAAGGTGGTTTGTGCCGACCACGTCCGCCTTGACGATCGAGACCTGGCCGGCGGCGACGTGCGGGCCGGGCCAGCCGGCGCCATAGGGGCCGGCGCCGTCGAGGGCGTCGCACAAGCCCGGCTGGATGCCGCCCGGCGCGATGATGGCGTCGAGCAGCAGCGCGCGGTCGTCGCGACTCTTCGTCACGTCGGCGGCGAGGCGCTCGTCGAGGAAATCGGCCAGCGCGCCCAGCCGATCGGCGGCGACGGTGAGGCCGGCCGCCATCGGATGGCCGCCGCCGGCGACGAGCAGGCCGCTGTCCTTCGCCGCCAGCACCGCCGCGCCGAGATCGACGCCGGAGATCGAGCGGCCCGAGCCCTTGCCGAGCCCGTCCTCGCCCAGGGCGACGACGATGGCGGGGCGGCGCAACCGCTCCTTGAGGCGGCCGGCGACGATGCCGATCACGCCGGGATGCCAGCCGGGCGCGGCGACGATGGCGACGGCGCGATTGCCCTGGCCGGTCGCAAGGGCTTCGGCCGCTTCGGTCACCATCTGCTCGATCGTCCGCCGCTCCTCGTTGAGCCGGTCGAGCTCGGCGGCGATGGCGGCGGCTTCGTCGGCATCCTCGGTCGTCAGCAGGCGGACGCCGAGATCGGCCTTGCCGACCCGGCCGCCGGCGTTGATCCGCGGGCCGAGCGCGAAGCCGAGATCGCGGCACTCGGGGGCGCGGGCGAGGCGGGACGCGTCGGCGAGCGCGGCGAGGCCGGTATTGCCCCGCTTCGCCATCACCTTCAGCCCCTGGGTGACGAAGGCGCGATTGAGGCCGCGTAGCTGGGCGACATCGGCGACGGTGCCGAGCGCAACCAGATCGAGCAGCTCGACCAGCTTCGGCTCCGGCCGGCTCGCGAAGAAGCCGCGGGCGCGCAGGGTGCGCAACAAAGCCGCGCCGAGCAGGAAGGCGACGCCGACCGCGGCGAGATGGCCGTGGCTCGCCGCTTCGGTGGCCTCGTCCAGGCGGTTCGGATTGACCAAAGCGAAGGCGTCGGGGAGGCGGGCGGCGCATTTGTGATGGTCGACGACGATCACGTCGACGCCCGCCGCTTTCGCCATGTCGAGCGCCTCGAACGCCTGGGCGCCGCAATCGACGGTGACGATGAGCCGCGCGCCGCCCTCGGCGATCCGCACCAATGCCTCGCCGGAGGGGCCGTAGCCCTCCATCAGCCGATCCGGGATATAGGGCTGGGGATCGAGG
>NZ_JBQTIN010000172.1:0-3311 GCF_052388015.1 Sphingosinicella sp. | reverse complement strand
AAGCGGCCCGAGCCGGCCATGTAGATGCCCTTCTCGTTGCGCAATTCGAGCACCTGCGCCGGGCTCAAGGGCAGCATCGAGAACATGCCCTTCTGACCCTTGATATAGCTGAGCCGCGGATCGAGCGCGGCGAGGCGATCCCGCAAGGACCGGATGCGCGCGCCCATATTTTCGACTTCGGACTGCCACAAGACGCGCAGCTCGGGATCGTCGAGGATGATCCGCGCGACCGCGGCGCCGTGATCGGGCGGCATCGACCACATCGTGCGGGCGAGCAGGAGGAGGTTGCCGAAGGCGATCTCGGCGCCGCGCGCGCTCGATGCCTTGACGAAGAGCGAGCCGGTGCGCTCGCGATAGCAGCTGAAGTTCTTGTCGCAGCTCTGAGCGAGGATCGCCTGCTCGGCCGCCTCGACCACCAGCCGCGCCCCGGCCGCGTCGGCATCGAGCCCGTCGCCGAAGCCCTGATAAGCGAGGTCGACGAACGGGATCAGGCCGCGCGCCGCGATCAGCTCGGCGACTTGGCGCCACTGGTCCATGTCGAGATCGGCGCCGGTCGGGTTGTGGCAGCAGCCGTGGAGCAGGACGAGATCGCCGGCCTCGGCAGCGCGAAACGCGTCCATCATCGCGTCGAAGCGGATCTCGTGGCTGTCCCGATCGTAATAAGGATAAGCGACCATCTCGACGCCGGCCGAGGCGATCAGCGGCGGATGGTTCGGCCAGGTCGGCTCGCCGGCATGGATGCGCGCCTCAGGATTGGCACGGGCGACGAGCTCGGCGCCGAGCCGGAGCGCGCCGCAACCGCCCGGCGTCTGCAGCCCGACGATGCGCCCGTCGTCGGCCGCGCCCGCGCCGAACACGATCGGCCGGATCAGCTCGGTGAAGCGGGCGTCGCCCTGCGAGCCGATATAGGCCTTGGTCGCCTGGGTCTCGACCAGCCGGCGCTCGGCCTCCTTGACGCATTTGAGGATCGGCGTGTTGCCGGCGGCGTCGCGATAGACGCCGACGCCGACGTCGATCTTGCCGGGCCGCGGATCGGCCTCGGCGAGCGCGATCAGGGCGATCAGCGAATCCTCCGGCCGCTCCTCGAGCCGGTCGAACAGCAGCGGCCTGTCGCCCAGCATGATCCCCTGTTCCATTCGGCGCCCTCCTGGATCGTGCCATTATCCCAATCCGGGCGCAAAAGTTAGGGAAAGGTTGGGCCAGGATTCGCTCTCGATGAAACAGATGTTTCATGTTATGAGCGAAACATGGAAGAAACATTTCACCTTGATGCGACCGACCGCAGGATCGTCCGCGCCCTGCAGCGCGACGCGAGTCTCAGCCAGGCGGCGCTGGCGGAGAAGGTCGGCGCGTCGCCGGCCTCGGTCTGGCGGCGGGTGCGCAACCTGGAGCGCGAAGGGGTGCTCGGGGCGACGGTGCGGCTGGTCGATCCGGCGCGGGTCGGGCGCAGCGTCAACGTGATGTGCCAGGTCCGGATGCACCGCCAGACGGTCGACGCGCGCGGCGAGTTCGAGGCCTTCATCCAGGCGCGCGAGGAGATCGTCGAATGCTATGCGATGTCCGGCGAATGGGACTATCTGCTCCGCATCGCCGTCCGCGACGTCGCCGATTACGACCGCTTCATCCGCCAGGGCGTGCTCGCCCATCCCAGCGTCGCGAACGCGGCCAGCAATTTCGCGCTGCGGCAGGTGAAATATACGACCGAGATACCGGTCTAGTTTCGTGCGGCGGCGCGGAACAAGGCGGCGGAGATCAGCCACAGGGTTGTGAAGAAGGCGCTAAACACCAATGCCCTGGACGGCCCATCGGGTATCCTCGCGGTCACGGGCGCCGTGGCGATGGCGATGCCCCACAGGGCCTGCATGATCGCGACGCCGAGCATGGTCCGCGCCATGCCCGCCGGCCGAAGCCAGGCGGCGAAGGCGCCGACCGCCGCCGCCATGATGATGAGGACGAAGCCCATGCCGTTGCCGTCGTCGCGGACGATCGTGGTCCACACCGTGAGGAAGGACGTCACCAGCGCGACGCCGACGCCCAGACGGTAGGCCCGGCTGCCGCTCGCGCGTTCGGCGAACTCGTAGAGCAGCATGGTCCCGCCGATCACGACGCCCGCGAAGACGAAGCTGCCGATGGTCCAGTGCCATTCGTCGCTGACCTGCATCATCACCGCCGGTGTGAGCAGCAAGGCCAAAGCCGCGGTCCAGCGCGCGATCCGCCAGGGATTCCAGACTCCAGTCATAAGCGTGGTTCTCCCGAAAATTGCGGTTTCATCGCGCGGCGTCCTTTGCCGCCGCACGGAACAAGGCGGCCGCGAGCAGCCATGGGCCGGCCAGCACGATGCTGAAGACGGCGCCGCGCGGGTCGGCCCCTAGCCCGCCGAGGGCGACGCCGATCTGGACGAGGCCGGCGGCGGCCAGGGCAAGCGCCATGCCGGCGGGGCGGCAGCGCGCGACGGCGGAGCCCAGCAGCGCGACGAGCAGGACGGCGCCGAACAGGAGGTTATAGAGATTGTCCTCATTGCCGATCATCCCGACCGCGCCGTTCGCCCAGACGACCAGGAAGGCGGCGGCGAGCGCGAACGCGACGCCGGCCCGATAGGCGATGTTGCGCGATCTCCTGACGGCGAGCTCGAAGACCAGGCCGACGCTGCCGATCATCACACCGGCGAAGACGAAGTCCGATCCGGTCCAGTTCACCTCGTCGGTGAAGCGCATCGCGACCAGCGGCAGCAGGAGGATCAAGGCCGCGAGCGACCAGCCCGCGATCCGCCAGCCGCCGATGGCGCGCAGCGCATGTTCATGATGTGCCATTGAACTTGCCTCCTTTGCTCGTTGCGGCTTTGCTTCTGCCCGATCCGCCGATGAGGGGCATGAGCGGGAGATGAGGTTTTGCTGAAATGAGCGCCGGCGGCTTCCGCTTCGACCGCTTCCTGCTCGATCCGGCCGACCGGCGGCTGAGCCGCGACGGCGCGCCGGTGGAGCTCAACGCCCGCTATCTCGACGCGCTGACCCTGCTGGTGAGCGAGGCGGGCCGGCTGGTTTCCAAGGACCGCTTCCTCGACGAGGTCTGGCGCGGTGTGCCGGTCACCGACGAGGCGCTCACCCAGTGCATCCGGACGCTGCGCCGCCAGCTCGGCGACGACGCCGCGCGGCCGCGCTTCATCGAGACAGTGCCGAAGCACGGCTATCGGTTCGTCGCGACGGTTGAGCCGTTCGGCGCTGACGCTTCCGCGGGCCTTGAAGGTTCAGCCCACCCCATGGGCGGGTCGTCCCGTTCCCCGGACGGGACTTCGGATCGCGGGGCGATCCGAA
>NZ_JBQTIN010000171.1:0-18015 GCF_052388015.1 Sphingosinicella sp. | reverse complement strand
TGGCTGAGCGCCAGCGCCTCGAAATGCGCCGGCATCTCATTGCCGACGGCCACCGCGACCGTCGTCAGCAGCTCTTCGTCGGCTGGATCGCCCTTCCCCATTGGCGGCAATATTCCATCGCAATTCCTTGCGATGAAAGACAAAGTCCTCTGCACAAGATTGCCGAAACTGTTCGCCAGATCGGCATTGACCTTGGTGACGATCGCCTCGGCGCTGTAGCTCCCGTCCTGGCCGAACGAGATCTCGCGCAGCAGGAAATAGCGCAGCGGATCGACCCCGAAAGCATCGGCCAACGCGACCGGATCGACGACATTGCCGACGGTCTTAGACATCTTCTCTCCGCGCGAGAGCAGGAAGCCGTGCCCGAACACCTGTTTCGGCAGCGCGATCCCCGCCGACATCAGGAAAGCGGGCCAGTAGACGGCGTGGAAGCGCACCACGTCCTTGCCGATGATATGCAGGTCGGCCGGCCAGTATTTCTCCCAATTCTCGCCGCCGTCGGGATAGCCGATGCCGGTGATGTAGTTGGTGAGCGCATCGAGCCAGACGTACATCACGTGCCGCTCGTCGCCCGGCACCTTCACCCCCCAGTCGAAGCTGGCGCGGGAGATGGACAGGTCGGTCAGGCCGCCCTCGACGAAGCGCAGCACCTCGTTGCGCCGGCTCTCGGGCCGGATGAAGTCGGGATTGGCCGCGTAATAAGCGAGCAGCGGCTCCTGATAGGCCGAAAGCCGGAAGAACCAGCTCTCCTCCACCGTCCATTCGACGAGCGTGCCCTGCGGCGACAGTTTCTCGCCGCTGTCCGCGACGACGAGCTCCTCCTCGCCATAATAGGCTTCGTCGCGGACCGAATACCAACCCTCGTAAC
Source organism: Sphingosinicella sp. (assembly GCF_052388015.1). Taxonomy (GTDB): domain Bacteria; phylum Pseudomonadota; class Alphaproteobacteria; order Sphingomonadales; family Sphingomonadaceae; genus Allosphingosinicella. Next base: position 17,147 of record NZ_JBQTIN010000171.1, on the reverse strand, counting down.
GGCCGAGATAGATATCGCCCTGCGCCGCCATCGCCTGCCAGATCGCCTGGCTCGCCTTGTGATGGGCGGGCTCGGTGGTGCGGATGAAGCGATCGAAGGAGATATCAAGTTTCCTGTCCATCTCCTCGAAAGTAGAGGACATTTCCTCGGCAAACCGAGCCGGCGGGACGCCCTTTTCGCGTGCCGCCTGGGCCATTTTCAGCCCATGCTCGTCGGTCCCGGTGAGGAAGAAGACGTCGCGCCCCTTGAGGCGCTGGAAGCGGGCGATCGCATCGGTCGCGATCGCTTCATAGGCATGGCCGATATGGGGCCGCCCGTTCGGGTAGCTGATCGCCGTCGTGATGTAGAAGGGCTCGCGCATCAAGCGCGGGTAGCGAGGATGCGGGGCGCGCTCAAGCGGCGCGGGCGTCGTTCCGGTCCGGTGCCAGCGCGGCGAGCATCCCCGCCAGCTCGAAAACCGTGCTCGGAGCGTCGAGCGACAGCCGCTGCGCCGCGCCGGCGAGCGCCACCGACCGCTCCCAGAGCGCCACCGCCTCGGCCAATGCCGCGCCGCGCCTTCCGCGCGCTTCCGCCGCGATCCGCGCCGGCAGCCGGGCGAGGAACGCTTCGTAGCGCGGCTGCGCCGCCTTGAGCGTCAGCGCCTGGGCCAGCGCGGAGCGACGCGCATTGGTCGGGTCGCCCTCGCGCACCAGCTCGTCCATCGCCGCGTCGAGCCTGTCGAGCTCCAGCCCGCGCTGCGCCAGCGCCCGCCCCGGCGCCCCTTCGCCCGAACGGACCATTGCCGCGATCTCCGCTTCGCCCGCGTCCGGCGCCAACGATCGCAGCGCCGACGCCATGACGTCATCCGCGAGCGGTTTGAGCCGCAACAACCGGCAGCGCGATCGGATCGTCGGCAGCAGCCGGTCGGGATAATGGCTGACGAGCAGGAACAGGCTGTTGGGCGGCGGCTCTTCGAGCATTTTCAGAAGCGCGTTGGGCGCGCCCCTGCCCTCCAGCTCGTCGGCCGAATCGATGATCACGACCCGCCAAAGCGAGAGCGACGGCGTCGTGTCGAACAGCCGATGAAGCCCGCGGACCTGATCGACGGTGATGCTGCGCGCAATTCCCGCGGCATTGTCGGCGGGCAGCCGCTCCAGCCGCATCAGGTCCGGATGGCTGCCCGCCTCGACCAGAGGCGCGACCGGATGCCCGTCCGGCACATCGAGCCCCGGCGCATCGATCGAGGGTCCCGCCGCTTGCGCCAGCACCCGCAGTGCCGCCTTCTCGGCGAACAGGCTCTTGCCGATCCCCGGCGCCCCGGCGATCAGCCAGGCATGCGGCAATTTACCGGCATCGAGCGCGTCACGGAACGCCGCGACGGTGGCGTCATGGCCGAACAAGGGCGTCACGGCAGCAGATCCTCCAGTGCCGCGAGCAGGCGGGCGGTGACCTCGTCTGGCGCCCCGGCGGCGTCGATCAGGCGCACCCGTTTTGGCTCTGCTGCGACGATGGCCCTGAATCCCGCCTCGACCGCTTGGTGATAAGCGATCGATCGCCGCCCGATCCGGTCACTCCCCTCCCCGTCCCGAACCAAGGCGCGCTCGACGCCGCCGTCCAGAATCAGCACCAAAGTCCGGTCCGGGAACCATTCCCCAATGCCGAAGCCGTTGATACCGCGCACCGCATCGATGCCAAGCGCGCCGGCGCCGCCCTGATAGGCCAAGGAGCTGTCGACAAACCGGTCGGACAGCACCCATTTGCTCGCCTGGAGCGCCGGCCGGATGAGCTTGTCGACATGATCGGTGCGGGCGGCGGCGAACAGCAGCGCCTCGGCTTCCGCGCTCCACCGGTCGTCGGCACCGTCGAGCAACAGCCTGCGGATCGCTTCCGCGCCTGGTGTACCGCCCGGCTCGCGCGTTTCGACCACCTCGATCCCATGTTCCCTGAGCGCGGCGGCAAGCGCTTTCGCCTGCGTCGACTTGCCGACTCCCTCCCCGCCTTCCAGCGTGATGAAGCGGCCGGTCACGCCAAACCAATGAGGCCGAGCAGGCCCAGCCACGCGCGCCGGAAGAAGCCGGCCTCGCCGATCGCATTTTCGGCGACCAGCGGCGTCACCTGCGCTGGCCCCTCACCCGTCTCGACGATGAGATTCGCGACGTGCTGGCCCTGGGTGATCGGCGCCGCGACCGGCCCCTGATAGACGATGCGCGCGCGGATGTTCTGGCCGAGCCCGCTGGGATAGGTGACGGCAAGCGCCCGCGGCGCCACCAGGCCAACCGCATCCGCGTCACCGCCCTGCACCTGCGCCTCGCCGATCCGCTCGCCCTGGTTGAGCAGCGGCCGCGACTGCCAGGCGCTGAACCCCCATTGCATGAAGCGCACCGATTCGTCGGCCCGCTGGTTAAAGCTCGGCAGCCCGGCGATGACCATCACCAGCCGCCGTCCGTTCTGCTCCGCCGATCCGGTGAAGCCATAGCCGGCCTCGGCGGTATGGCCGGTCTTCAGCCCGTCCGCGCCGGGAACGCGGCCGAGCAAAGGGTTGCGGTTGCCCTGGGTGATGGGATTGTTGCCGCCCATCGTCCGGCCCCAGGTGAACTCCCGCATCCCGTAATATTCGCGGTAGAGCTGCGGGAAGCGGCGCAGCGTCGAGACCGCGAGCCGGGCAAGGTCGCGCGCCGTCGTATAGGTCACGCCATTATCCGGCCAGCCGACCGGATTGCCCCAGTTGGAGCCGCTCAGCCCGAGCTCGCCCGACTTGCGGTTCATCAGCGCGACGAATGCCGCCTCCGTCCCCGAAATACACTCCGCCAGCACGACGGTCGCATCGTTGCCGGAGAGGGTGACGATGCCGTGCAGCAGGTTGCGGACGCTCACCTGCTCGCCCGGCGAGAGGAACATCGTCGATCCGGCCGCCGGTCCGTGCCAGCGCTGCCAGGTCTCGGGCCGGACGGTGCACATCCGGTTGGGGTCGAGCTCGCCGCGCGCGATCATGTCGAAGGCGATATGGGTGGTCATCATCTTCGCCATCGAGGCGGGCGGGATGCGCCGGTCGGCGTCGCGCGCGAACAGCACCGCGCCGGAGGAGAGGTCGACCATGAAGGCGATCGGCGCCGGCGTTTCGAACGCGGGCGGCGTCGCCGCGGCCGGCTGGCCGAGCGCGGCGAAGACCGCGGAAGCGAAGGCAAGCTTGCGGACCATCCTCATCTCTTCAGCGGCCGATTGCGTTAGCGAGCAGGCCGATCGTCAGCGCGTAGAAGTTCGAGCAATTATAGTCGAGGATCGCGCGGTAATTCTGGGTCGCCAGGTAAGCGGTCCGCCCCGGACCGTCCGGCTCGATCAGCGACGCCATCGTGTCATCCGGGATCGCGCCGAACGGCATGACGCCCATCCGCCGCCAGTCGCGGATCGTCATCATCCGGCTGTGGCGGGCGAAGACCGGCGCGCAGCGCGCCGCCGGCACCCGATTGGCGATCGCGCCGCGGTCGAGCGACAGCGGCACTTGCGCCGTCACCCCCCAGGGAATGCCCGGCTGCCAGCCCGAATTGCGCAGATAATTGGCGATCGAGGCGAGCCCGTCGAGATGGCTGCGCCAGATATCCGCCCGGCCATCCCCGTCGCCGTCAACGGCGAGGTGGATATAGACCGAAGGAAGGAACTGGGGATGACCCGTAGCACCAGCCCAGCTGCCGACCAGGGTCGAGCGCGAGAAGCCGCGCTCCAGCATCCTGAGGGTGGCGACGAACTCGCCGGTGAAGAGCGAGCGCCGCCGCCCCTCATAGGAAAGGCTGGCGAGCGCGTTGAGCAGATCGAAATTGCCCATGATCGAGCCGTAGCCCGTCTCCTTGCCCCAGATCGCGATCATGATCGCGGGCGGCACGCCGGTGCGGCGGCTGATCGCCTGGAGCTGGCCGTAATTGGCGGCGTAGCGCGCCCGGCCGCGGTCGATCAGCGCCTGGGTGATGTGGCGGGCGCGATAGGGGGCGTAAGGCGGGCTCGGCCGGTTCGGTCCACCGCCCGGCTGCTGGCGATCCAGCGCCACCGCCCGGGCCGAGAAGCTCAAAGTGGGAAAGACGCGATCGATGGTGTCGGGCCGGACCCCGGCCCGCAGCGCCTCGCCGCGCAGGACCGGGAGATAGGCTTCGAAGCCCGCCTGGCTCAGGCCAGTTTGAGCGGTGGCGGGGGCGGCGAGCGCCAGCGACAGGCCGGCGAGCACGAAACGGAACATGCGCATCGCGCCCCTATGGCGCGGCGGCGCGCGTGACGGAAGGGCGAAAGCCGCACCGCTTGCACGGATCGGCGCGGCCGCTATCTCGGAGGCGTCGGAGAGGTGGCCGAGTGGTTTAAGGCAGCGGTCTTGAAAACCGCCGTGGGTTCACGCCCACCGTGGGTTCGAATCCCACCCTCTCCGCCAACAATGGGGGGCTTTTTAGATGCGCCGGCATGTTCGTCACCTGGTTTTCTTGCTCGCGCTGATCGTCACCGCTCCGGCCGCCGCCGAATGGCGACGCGCGGAGAGCCCGAACTTCGTCCTTTACGGCGAGCAGTCGGAGTCGGCGCTGCGCCAGCGCATCCTGCTGCTGGAGGATTTCGATCGGCTGCTGCGCACGATCACCAACGTCAACGCGCCGCCGTCGCCGAACCGGTTGCACGTCTACATCCTCGCTGGCCCGCGCCAGCTGCGCGCGATCCGCGACATTCCTCCCGGCGTCATCGGCCTCTACACCGCCACGGCGGAGGGCATCGGGGCCTTTATCGACGGCTCGGCGGAGATGGCAAACCAGATCCTGCTGCACGAATATGCCCATCACTTCATGCGCCAATATAGTCCGACCGCCTATCCGGCCTGGTATGCCGAGGGATTCGCCGATTATTTCATGACCGTGCGCTTCGCCGCGCGCGGCATCGACGTCGGCGATGTCAGCCCCGGCCGGGCAGCATCGATCGTCAGCGGGACCTGGCTGCCGATGGCCCGTATCCTCTCCGGCACGCCCATGGATCTGAATCGCGAGCAGATCGCGCAATATTATGCGCAGAGCTGGCTGCTGACCCATTATTTCTACAGCACGGCCGAGCGTCAGGCGGTGCTGAACCGCTATCTCACGGAAGCACGGCGAAGCGATCCGGTTGCGGCGCTGGAGACCACAGCCGGCTTCGCGCCGGACCGGCTCGAGACCGAGCTGCGCAACTATATCCGCGGCGGATCGATCCGCTTCCGCCGCGTGCCGCGCGGCGACGCGGCCGCGCCGCCCGCGGTCACCGTGACCGCGCTGTCGCCCGGCGCCGACGCGGTGATCGCCGATGCGGCCGCCTTGCGCATCGGCGTCGAGGAGGCCAACCGACCGGCCTTGCTCGCCAGGCTGCGCACGGCGGCGGCGCGCTTTCCCAACGACCCCTTCGTCGCGCGCACGCTCGCCCATGCCGAAGCGGTCTATGGCGACAGCGCCGCCGCCGACCGGCCGCTCGACACCATGCTTGCCGCCAGTCCGAACGATGCCGAGCTTATGTACCTGCGCGGTCGCCGGCACCTCGCCGCCGCAGAGCAGGGTGGCGCGCCGCCGGAGGCGATGCGCGCTGCGCGAACATGGTTCAGCCGCGCCCACCGCGCCGACGGCAATCACTTCCAGACCCTCTACCGCTATGCGCAAAGCCTGCGCGGCGACGACAATTATGTGAGTGAGAACACCAGCAACATTCTCGTGCTCGCCCATCAGCTCGCGCCGCAGGTTCACGAAATCACGATGAATGCGGCGTGGCTCCTCCTTCAGCGCGGTGCGCGGGCGCAGGCCGCGGCCCTCGTCGAGCCGCTCGCCGGCGACCCGCACAATCCGGGGCTTGCCCGCGCCGCCGCCCAGCTCCTTGCGCGGGCGCGGGGCGAGCCTGCGCCTTTCCGCGAGCGCCCGGCGCCAATGCCTGATCGCAACCAGCCGCTTCCGGCGGCCTCCGGAAGTCAAAACCGCCTTTTCCCCACTCCGCCGAGCCGCTAGGCGAAACGTCAATCACCCGACAATCAGGACCCGCAAGATGGCCGATCCCAGACCCCTGCCCTTCGACTGGGCGGACCCGTTCGCGCTTAGCGACCAGCTTTCCGACGAGGAGCGGATGGTCCGCGACACGGCGGAGAATTTCGCCCAGGCGAAGCTGCTGCCGCGCGTCCAGTCGGCCTATCTCGACGAGCGCTTCGACCGCGAGATCATGACCGAGCTCGGAGCGCTCGGCCTGCTCGGCGCGACCATCGCGCCCGAATATGGCGGCGCCGGACTCAATTATGTCAGCTATGGGCTGATCGCCCGGGCGGTCGAACGGGTGGATTCGGGCTACCGCTCGGCGATGTCGGTCCAGTCCAGCCTCGTCATGCACCCGATCAACGCCTACGGCACCGAGGAGCAGCGGCGGAACTATCTGCCGAAGCTGGCCACCGGCGAATGGGTCGGTTGCTTCGGCCTCACCGAGCCGGACGCCGGTTCCGACCCCGGCTCGATGCGCACACGGGCGCAGAAGATCGACGGCGGCTATCGCCTGTCCGGCGCCAAGATGTGGATCACCAATTCGCCGATCGCCGACGTCTTCATCGTCTGGGCCAAGTCGGATGAGCATGAAGGGCGGATCAAGGGCTTTGTCCTCGAAAAGGGCATGGCCGGCCTGTCGGCGCCCAAGATCCACGGCAAGCTGTCCTTGCGTGCCTCGATCACCGGCGAGATCGTGATGGACGGCGTCGAGGTGCCGGAGGAGAATCTGCTCCCCAACGCCAGTGGGCTCGCCGGCCCGTTCGGCTGTCTAAACCGCGCCCGCTACGGCATCGCCTGGGGCTCAATGGGCGCGGCCGAGGCCTGCTACCATGCCGCCAGAAGCTATACGCTCGAGCGCAAACAGTTCGGCCGGCCGCTCGCCGCCACGCAGCTCGTCCAGCTGAAGCTGGCCGACATGGCGACCGAGATTACGCTCGGCCTGCAGGCGGCGCTCCGCGTCGGCCGTCGGCTCGACGAAGGCGAGCTGATCCCGGAGACGATCAGCCTCATCAAGCGCAATAATTGCGGCAAGGCACTGGCTATCGCAAGGATTGCGCGCGATATGCACGGCGGCAATGGCATCTCGGCTGAGTTCCCGGTGATGCGCCATGCCGCCAATCTCGAGACCGTGAACACCTATGAAGGCACGCATGACGTGCACGCCCTCATCCTCGGCCGCGCGATCACCGGCATTCCGGCTTTCTAGGCAGAAATCGCTCGCAAACAGTGTCTTGCAAGACTGAGACGGCATAAGTATCGGGATTTTTCTCGCGGGGAGGATTCTGATGAGGTTCGTGCTTGTTGCGTCGATCTGCTGTGCGCTTGCCGCGCCCGCCTCGGCCCAGATGGCGACCGGCGCGATGAATACCGGGCTCATGCCGTCCGAACGCGAGCAGCAGCAGGAAGACTCCACAGCCCAGGCCTCAACGAATGGCGAGCGGCTCGTTTGCCGTCGCATTGCGTCCGGCACCGCCAGCCGGATGGGCTCCCGCCGGGTTTGCCGCACCGCCGCTGAATGGCGCGCAACCCAGCGGAACTGATCCCGCTCGATTCCCCGCACAGGTTCAAGGAGTAGCTTACCGTGAAGACCTTGTTCGCCGCCGCCGCCGCTTTCGCGGCGGTCGCGACCGCCGCCATGGCCCAGCCGGACGGCGATCCCGGCTCGAACAGCCAGTCGGGCACCGCCAAGTCGAACGAAAAAGGCGAGCGGCTGATCTGCCGCTGGGTGCAGGATTCCGACATCGGCTCGCTGGTCAGCGGCCGCACCCGGCGCTGTCTCACCGCCGAGCAGTGGCGGGCGCTGCGCCGCTAGCGGCGGAAGATCAAAATAGGTTCGCTGCGATAGGTTGCCGGCTCGCGCCCAGCGAAGCCGGCTTTTTCCGCGACACGGATCGACGCGCCGTTCGCTTCATCGATGATCGCGACGATCTGGGCCGGCGCCAGCGCCCGGTCGATCCAGTCCAGTCCGGCCGCGACCGCCTCGCTGGCATAGCCCTGCCCGAACGTGTCGGCGGCGAACAGCCAGCCCATTTCGGGTAGCCCTTCGATCCTTGGCGTCATGTCGCGCCTGAAGTCGGCGAAGCCGACCTGGCCGATGAAGCGCCCGTCATCGCGCCGCTCCACCGCCCAATAGCCATAGCCGAACAGGGTCCACAAACCGGCGCCGCACAGCAATTTGCGCCAGCCTTCCTCGCGCGAGAAAGGCTGACCGCCGAGATGGCGGGTGACGATCGGATCGCCCATCATCGCCGCCTGCGCGTCGGCGTCGCTGGCGCGAAACGGACGCAGCGTCAGCCGCGCCGTCTCGAGGACCGGCGCGGCAGTCACGATCAAGCTTATTTCTTGCCGAGGGTGAGGCCGCCGAAGCGCTTGTTGAAGCGCGCGACCTGGCCGCCGGTGTCGAGCAGCTTCTGGTTGCCGCCGGTCCAGGCGGGGTGCGAGGTGGGATCGATCTCGAGCGCCAGCGTGTCGCCTTCCTTGCCCCAGGTGGAGCGGGTTTCGTACACGGTGCCGTCGGTCATCTGCACCTTGATCATGTGATAATCGGGATGGGTATCGGCCTTCATTGTCTCTTCTTTCCGGAAGTTCGGCTGGTTCCGACCAGCCTCGGGGAAAAGTGAAGGCGCGCCTTAGCGGCGCCGGCTGCGATTGACAAGGCGCGCCGCCCACGCCTAGCGAGACCTCCGCGAAGGTGCCGCCCCCCACAAGGGCGGTGAAAAGGGAAGCCGGTGGAAAACCGGCGCTGTGCCCGCAACTGTAAGCGGCAAGTGCCCCATCCGCAAAGGATGACGGCGCGATCGAGCCGCGAGCCAGGAGACCTGCCTTCGCCGTCGTCCGCGCCCGGCCGGGTCCAGCCGCCAGCGCGTGGCGCCGCGTCGGCCCATGCCGGCACGGTTCCTCCGAGGCGACAATGTTGATGTCGCTGATGGAGGATTGAAATGACCCTTTCCCTGCTGCTTCTCGGATTGGCCGCACAGGCCGACGCCGACCAATCGATCGTGGTTACGGCCGCGCGGACCCCCGTCGGGCAGGAGGAGGCGCCTGCCTCCACCACTTTGTTCGACGCGCGGGTGCTGGACGCACTGTCGCTGCCCGCGGCGGCGGACGTCCTGCGCCTCTCGCCCGGCCTGACGGTCGCGACGACCGGCCCGCGCGGCACCCAGACCCAGGTCCGCATCCGCGGCGCCGAGGCAAGCCACACGCTCGTCTATCTGGATGGCATCCGCTTCAACGATCCCGCCGCCGGCAATGAAGCGCGCTTCGAATTGCTGACGACGGATTCGCTGAGCCGGCTGGAAATCGTGCGCGGTCCGCAATCGGCGCTGTGGGGCAGCGAGGCGCTGGGCGGCGTCATCGCCGCTGAAACCGCCGATCCGTTCACGGCGCGCGGTTTCGAGGGGCTGGGCGAATATGGCAGCCTCGACAGCCTTCGCCTGTTCGGCCGCGGCGCTCTCACCGCCGGCGATGTCGGCATCAGCGCGGCGGCCGGCTGGCAAAACAGCGATGGGATCGACTCCTTCGGCGCCGGCGGCGAGCGCGACGGCTTCGACAATCGCTTTGCGAGCCTCAGGATCGAAGCACGGCCGTCCGCGGCGATCCGGCTCGGCGCGGTCGGCCACTATATCGCGGGCGACAGCGATTATGACGGCACCGATCCCCTCACCTTCCTGCGCGCCGACACGCTCGACCGGACGGAGAACCGGATCGCCGCGGGGAGGCTCTGGTTCAGCGGCGACTGGGGCGACTGGGCGGCTCGGGCCGACGCCTCCTATCTGGACAGCACCAATCGCAATTTCCTGATCGACGCGCCGCTCAACCGGACCAGCGGCGACCGTCTTACGCTCGGCGGCCAGGTCTCCCGGCGCTTCGGCGGCCATCAGCTCATCGCCGCCATCGAGCACAGCCAAGAGGGCTTCCAGGCCCGGGACACCAGCTTCGGCGGCTTCACCAATCAGGATCGGTCGCGCAACCTCACCGCCTTCATCGGCGAATGGCGGGCCGAATGGAGCGAGGCGATCGTCACCGATCTTGCCGTGCGTCACGACGATTTCAGCGCCTTCGCCGACGAGACGACCTTCCGCGCATCGGTGCTGGTGCGTCCGGGCGGCGGCTTCACGCTTCATGCGGCCTATGGCGAAGGCATCGCCCAGCCGACCTTCTTCGATCTGTTCGGCTTCTTCCCGGGCTCGTTCGTCGGCAACCCGAACCTGACGCCGGAAAGCTCGCGCGGCTGGGAGGCCGGCTTGCGCTGGTCGAACGAACGGTGGAGCCTAAGCGTTACCGGCTTCTCGCACCGCCTGCGGAGCGAGATCGTCGACGTCTTCGATCCCCTCACCTTCCTGTCGAGCACCCGCAATGCCGCCGGCCGCAGCCGCCGCGACGGGATCGAGCTGGCAGCGAGCTACCGCCACGCCGAATGGCTGACTTTGTCCGCCAACTACACCTGGCTCGATGCCGATCAACAGACAGTGGCTGGCGCGGCACTGGTGCGCGAGGTGCGCCGCCCCCGGCACAGCGCCAATCTGGTCGCGTTCGGCGAGAGCGGCCGCTTCGACTGGAGCGCGACGGTCGCCTATGTCGGCCGGCGGCGGGACACGGATTTCGATCTCTTCCCGGCAGCGACGGTGACTTTGGACGATTATGTCCTCGCCTCGCTGCGCGTCGCCTGGCGCATCCTGCCCAGCCTCGAATTGTTCGGCCGGGTCGAGAACGGGTTCGACGCCGACTATCAGGACGTGATCGGCTACAGCACGCCGGGACGGACGGTGCATGCGGGCCTTCGCGTTTCTTTCGGCAATTAGCCTCGCGCTCGCGGCGCCGGCTTATGGCCAGCCGCGGCGCGTGGCGTCGCTCAACCTGTGCACGGATGAGCAGCTGCTGCTGCTCGCCGTGCCGGAGCAGATCGTCTCGGTCACGCACCTCGCCCAGGAGCCGGCCGAGACGCCGCTCTGGGCGGCTGCACGCCGCCATGCGCGCAATGACGGCAGCCTGGTCTCGGTGGCGGCGCTGCGGCCGGATCTGGTGCTGACGATGGGCGGCGGTGCGCGCGACCGGGGGCGGATCGCCGAGCGGCTCGGCATGAACGTGCTCGACCTGCCCTTCGCGGCGAGCCTCGACGACGTTGCGGCAAGCATCCGCCGTCTCGCCGCCGCGCTCGGCCGGGAGGAGCGCGGCGCGTTCGTCCTGCGCGGCCTCGCAGCTTTGCGCGCCAGCGCGCCGCACGCGAGTCGCGATGCGATCTGGCTCGGCGGCGGCGGCCGGACGGTGATGGCGGGCGGGCTGGAGGCGCAATGGATGGCGCTCGCAGGCTTGGGCCAGCGCGCGATGCAGGGTGATCGCGTCGGCCTGGAGACGTTGATTGCCCGCCCGCCCGCGGTGCTGCTGCGCAGCGACTATCGTCAAGGCCAATATTCCTCCGGGCAACGCTGGCTGACCCATCCGGCGGCGCGGCGCGCGCGGGCCGGGCGGACGATCGCGACCGATGGCCGGCTGTGGACCTGCATGGGCCCCTTGCTGATCGGTGAGGTGTTGCGGCTGCGGCGGGAGCTGGCACGATGAGCGCGCGGATCGGTGCCATCTTTGCGATCGTGTTGCTCCTTGCCGTCGCCGCGTCGCTCCTTGTGCCCTGGGTCGATCTCGCCGCTTTGTGGCGCGAGGATGGGGCGGTCGCGCTCGACGTGCTGGTCGAGCTACGCCTGCCTCGCGCCGCTTTGGCCCTGACCTACGGCGCGATGCTCGGCGCGGCCGGCGCGGCAGTGCAGGCCTTGTTCGCAAACCCCCTCGCCTCCCCCGACCTTACCGGCACGACCAGCGGCGCGGCGCTGGGCGCGGTGGTCACCGCCTATCTGTTCGGCTTCTCGGCGCCGCTGGCCCTCTCCGCCGGCTCGGTGGCGGGGGCGCTCGCCGCGCTCGGCCTGCTGCTCGCTCTGGCCGGGCCGCGCGCCGAGACCGCGACGCTGCTCCTCGCCGGCCTCGCGATCAGCGCCCTCGCCGGTGCGCTCACCACGCTCGCTTTGGCCCTCGCCCCCTCCCCCTTCGCCTTTTACGACGCCTATGATTGGTTGATGGGCTCGTTGATTGACCGGAGCCTGAGCCAGCTCGCTTTCGCTGCCGGCCCAGCAATCTTCGTTATAGCGCTTCTGGCCCGGCTCGCGCGACCGCTCGACAGTCTCGCTCTGGGCGAGGATGTCGCGCAGTCGCTCGGCCACGATATCGCGCGGCTGCGGCTCGAGATCGTCTGCCTGACCGCGTTGGGCGTCGGCGCCTGTGTGGCGATCTGCGGCGCCATCGGCTTTATCGGCCTGGTCGCGCCGATTTTCGCCCGGCGGTTGACCCGCGGCCATCCAGGCCGCGCGATCCTGCCGGCGGCGATGATCGGCGCGTTGCTGCTCATCGCGGCCGATCTCATGACCCGGCTCACGCCGCTTGGGCGGACATTGCCGATCGGCGTGGTTACCGCTTTGCTCGGCGCGCCTTTCTTCCTCTGGCTGGTCGCGCACATGCGCTGGCGGGTGCGGGACTGATGCTCAGCGCTTCGGGCCTGTCGCTGCCGCATCGGCTGTTCGACGCATCGCTGGAAATCGGCGGCGGCGAGCTGGTCTGCCTCGTCGGCCCGAACGGCGGCGGCAAGACGAGCCTGCTTCACGCGCTGGCGGGGATCGGCGGCGCTCCCGGCACGATGAGTCTGGACGGCAAGGATCCGCGTCGCGAGGGGCCGGCGCGCCGCCCACGCCTGATGACCTTCCTGCCAGCGGCGCGCGAGGCCGCCTGGCCGCTGCTTGCGCGCGACCTGATCGCGCTCGGCGGCGGCGATGGCGCGCTGCCGGAACTTGAGCTGGACCTATTGCTGGATCGACGGATCGACAGCCTGTCGACCGGCGAGCGCGGCCGCGTGCTGCTCGCCCGCGCGCTCGCGCCGCAGCCCAAGCTGCTGCTCCTCGACGAGCCGACCGCCAATCTCGACCCATTGTGGCGCATCCGGGTGATGGAGCTGATCCACGCGGAGGTGACCGGCACTCAACGCGCCGCACTCGTTGCGATCCACGATCTCGACGCGGCCGAGCGCTACGCCGATCGCATTCTCGTCATGAATGCCGGCCGCATCGTCGCCGAAGAGTTGGGCGATGCGCAGCTTACCGATGTTTTCGGGATCGCGCGTGGACCGGAAGGGTGGACGCCCGCCGTCAATCCTTCGGCGGATCGGCGATCATCGCCGTAAAGTCCGCCTGAGCTGCAAGCTGCTCGCCGACATAGGCCTTGCCCGCGAACTTGCAGACGCTGCTGCGCTTCTGGACGAACTCGACCTCGAGCCGAAGCAATACGCCCGGCTCGACCGGCGCACGGAACTTCGCGCCGTCGATCGCCATGAAATAGACCAGCTTGCCGGAGCCCGAGAGGCCGAGCGACTCCACTGCGAGCACGCCCGCCGCCTGCGCGAGCGCCTCGACGATCAGCACGCCGGGCATGATCGGCCGGCCCGGAAAATGACCGGCGAAGAAGCCCTCGTTGATCGTCACCGCCTTGGTGGCGACGATCCGGTGATCGACGACGAGATCCTCGACCCGGTCGACCAGCAGCATCGGATAACGATGCGGCAGCGCCGCCATCACCTTCCTCGCGTCGAGGACGGGCCCGGCGGCGCTGGCGTCGTTGGGCATCAGCGGCCCTGCGGACGGCCCTGTGGGCGCGGCTGCTGCGGCTGAGCTGGTGGCGTCGCGGCCGGCTGCTGCTGGGGCGGCGGCGCGTTGACGTTGAGCGCCGCTCCATTCTGGTTGACGATGGCGAGCACCGCGTCGGTGACGTCGACGCTGGGGTTGATCGCCAGCGTCGCGCCGCGCTCGACCGCGATCGTCGCGCCGCGCTGCTGCATCACCGTGACGATCGCCGGCTGGATGCGCTGGCCGATCTGCTGACGCACGAACTGAACGTTGCGCTGGACGCGCTCCTGACCCTGCTGCAGCTCCGTCTGCGCGTTCTGTTGGGACGTCTGGAAGTTCCGGATGCGGGTCTGCATCGCCGCGTCCGGCTGCTGGCCCTGAGGCAGCGCGGTGATCGCGGTGCGGATCGCCGCTTCCTCCGTCTGCAGCGGCTGGCCGAGCGCCTGAGCGCGCTGCTGCAGCTGCGTCACCTGCGCCTGGAGCTGGGTGTTGGCGGCGGCGCAGACCGTGCAGGTCTGGATGATCCGGTCGACATCGACCACGGCGACCACCGCCGGGGCGAGATTCTGCGCCTGTGCCGCCATCGGCACGAAAGCGAGAGCGGCCGCGGTCGCGGCAAGGGAAAGTCTGTTCATCAGAATGCGGTTCCTACGTTGAAGGTGAAAAGCTTGGTGTCGTCGCCCGGTTCGGAAAGAAGCGCGCGTGCGATATCGATGCGGAAGGGCCCGAAGGGCGAGTTCCAGTTGACGCCGACGCCGACCGACAGACGCGGGCTCGGCGTGTCGCCAAGGAACAGCTCTCGGAACGGCGTGATCGCCCCTCGGGTCAGCGTCTCGCCGGCGAGGCAGTCGCTAAAGCGAAGGGTCACCGTGTTGTCGGCGGCAGTGCACTGATTTTGGGCCAGGACGTTGTTGGGGTCGATGTCCAGCAGGGACGGCGTACGGACGCCGAATACGGCGCCGACATCAACGAATATCGAGGGCCTGAGACCGAGATCGCGCACGGCTGCGCCCAACGGGATTTCGAGCTCGGCGCGCGCCAGATAATAAGCCCGGCCGCCGACCGAATCATCGGTGATGTCCTGCCGGTCGGTGGAAAGCGTAAAGCTTGTGGGTACGCCGTTCGTGTCGCGCTCCACGACATAAGGCACACGCTGGACGCGCGGGCCGACGCCGCGAATGTCGAAGCCGCGGATCTGCGGGCTGCCGAGGAAGAAGCGGTCGGTCAGCCGAACCGGGTCGATCGTCGGCGTGCCGTCCTCGAAGCTGTGGATATAGCCGCCTTCGGCACTGATCGAGAAAATGAAGTTGTTGAAGATCGTCCAATAGCGGGCGGCGCTGAGGCGGGTACGCAGGTAACGCACGTCGCCGCCGAGGCCGGCGAAATCCTGGCTGAGCAGGACCCGCATGCCCCTGGTCGGACGGATCGAATTGTTGAGCGTGCTGTAAAGGATCGAGTAGCCGATGCTGGACGTCAACCGATTGCCCAGCGAGTCGCACAGATAGCGGCCGGCGATCAGCGGATCGCAAGCCGGCGGCAATGGTCCGGTGCCGTCCGGGTCGCTGAAGTAGAGCGCCTCGTTGAGGCCGATCTCGTCATAGTTGAGGCCGTAGCGCAGCGCGAGCGAGATGTTCTCCGTAAGCGGGACACCCATGCGGATCTGCCCGCCGGTGGAAACCTGTTCGTACGTGGTCGTGCGCTGGTCGCCGATGAAGTTGAAGCTGTTATAGTCGCGCCGGAACAGGTCGAAGCCGACCGCGATGTTGCGGTCGAACAGATAGGGCTCGGTGAACCCGAGTTCGGCCGACCGCGAATAGGTCGACCAATTGACACCGGCGCGCAGCTCCTGACCCCGGCCCCGGAAATTGCGCTGACGGATCGACAGGCTGAGCAGGAAGCGCTCGATGCTCGAGAAGCCGGCGGACAATTGCAGCTCGCCGGTCGCCCGCTCCTGGACGTCGACGCCGAGCACGACGCGGTCGGGCGCCGAGCCCTGCTCCTGGCGGATCTCGAGATTGTCCTGGAAGAATCCGAGCGACTGGATGCGGTCGCGCGACCTGCGGACGCGGATATTGTTGAAGGCATCGCCTTCGGCGAGACGGAACTCGCGGCGGATGACCTCGTCGTGGGTATTGGTATTGCCCTGAATGTCGATGCGCTCGACATAGACACGCGGCGTCTCCGCGACCCGGAACTGCACGTCCATGGTCAGCTGCTCGCGGTTACGCGTGAATTGCGGCCGCACGTCGGAGAAGGCGTAGCCGAACAGGCCCGCCAGCTCGTTGAGGCTGGTCACCGTGTCCTCGACCTGGCGCGCATTGTACCAGTCGCCGGTCCGCATCGGCAGCCTGGCGCGCAGGGCGTCGGCGCTGAAGTCGCGAATGTCGCTCTCCACGCCGACATTGCCGAAGCGGTAGCGCTGCCCTTCCTCGATCACATAAGTGATGATGAAGTCGCGCCGGTCCGGGGTGAGCTCGGCAACCGCCGAGACGACACGGAAATCGGCATAGCCCTGGGTCAGGTAGAACTGACGCAGCTTCTGTTGGTCGAAGGCGAGGCGATCGGGGTCGTAGGTCGTGTTGCCCCGGAGCGGGTTCCAATTGGCTTCCCGGGTTGCCATCTCGCCGATCAGCCGACCGTCGCCGAATTGCTCGTTGCCAATGATGTTGATCTGGCGAACGCGTGAGCGCGGCCCCTCGTTGATCTCGAACACCACGTCGACGCGGTTCTGGTCGAGCTGCACGATCTGCGGCTCGACGCGGGCGGCGTAGCGGCCCTGGCGGCGATAGAGCTCGATGATCCGGGCGACGTCCGCGCGCACCCGGCTGCGGGTGAAGATCTGGCGCGGCGCGAGCCGGATCTCGGGCTGGATCTTGTCGTCCTTGAGGCGGCGATTGCCCTCCAGCACGATGCGATTGATGACCGGATTCTCACGCACTTGGATGACGAGGTCGCCGGTGTCGGCGCCGGCGATCTGCACATCGGCGAAAAGCTCGGTCGCGTAGAGGTCTCTCAGGGCGCCGTCGAGCCGCTCCTGGTCATAGGGCTCGCCGGGGCGCAGCGCGGTGTAGGACAGGACAGTGTCCGGCTCGAGCCGCTGGTTGCCGGTGACCGTGATCGTGCGGATCGTCCGCTGCGGCACACCTGGCGGTGGCGTCACCTGCGCGACAGGCTGGGCCGGCGTCGGAGCGGGCTGGGCCTGCGCAAGAGCGGAGGTCGCGAACCCGCCGAGCATGGTTCCGACCAGAAGCGCCGCGCACAGCCGCCGACGCTTCGGAAAAGCCTCAATCGAAGTCACGCATTCCGCCCTTATGGATAGTGGAGCCGGCGCGCGCGGCCGGCCATGCTCCCTGTCGGCGTCTGCCCTGCCCGATCATCGTCACCCGATCAACCCACCAAGCCCGGTAAAGAGCCCAAAAGAGGCCAAGTCGTTGAAGGTAACGAAGATCATCAGCGCCAGCAGCACGGCCAGCCCGGTCCGGAACGCCCATTCCTGGGCCTCGGG
>NZ_JBQTIN010000170.1:0-12917 GCF_052388015.1 Sphingosinicella sp. | reverse complement strand
GCGCCCATGGAGCGCCTGGACGGGGGCGCGGCGGTCCCGGCCCCCTATCGCGGCGGCATCGTCGCGCTCGGCAATTTCGATGGATTTCATGCCGGCCACCAGGCGGTGGTCGGCCGCGCCGTCGCGCGGGCGCGGGCCGAGAGGCGGCCGGCCCTGGTCGCGACCTTCGATCCGCACCCGGCCCGCTTCTTCCGGCCGGACCTGCCGCCCTTCGGCCTGACCGACATGAACCAGCGCGCGGCGCTCTTCGCCGCGGCCGGCGTCGATGCGATGTTCGTCTTCGATTTCAACGCCGCGTTCGCCGCGGTGCCGGCGCCGGAGTTCGTCACCGACCATCTCGCCAGCCGGATCGGCGCGGCGGGCGTCGTGACCGGCGAGGATTTCACCTTCGGCAAGGGACGCGCCGGCGATGTCGAGCAGCTGAAATTGCTCGGCCAGGCGAACGGCCTCTCGGTCGACACCACGATTGCCATAGCCGACGATGAAGGTACGATCTCCTCGACGCGCATTCGCGAGGCGCTGAAAGCCGGCGACTGCGCCACGGCGACGCGGCTGCTCACCCGGCCGTTCGCGATCCGGGGCGTGGTCGAACATGGCGACAAGCGCGGGCGCGAGCTCGGCTTCCCGACCGCCAATATGGGCCTCGGCGACTATGTCAGGCCGCGTTTCGGCGTCTATGCGGTGCGGGCCGCGCTTGCTGACCCCGGATCGGGGTCCGGGGCGGGCGCGCGCGCGCTGGAGGGGGTCGCCAATCTCGGCATCCGGCCGATGTTCGCCGACGGCCGCGAATTGCTCGAGCCCTGGTATTTCGATTTCGACGGCGATCTTTACGGCCGGTGCATCGAGGTTGCCCTGATCGCCCATCTCCGCGACGAGCAAGCCTTCGATGGCCTTGAGGCGCTGGTCGCGCAGGTGAAGCGGGACGCAGAGGCCGCGAAGGTCGCTCTCCAATCCCCTCTCCCGCTTGCGGGAGAGGGTTAGGGTGAGGGACTGCTCCTTCTTCCCGCCGACCGCCACGACGACAGAGAAGAAAATAGAACAAGACCCTCACCCTGCCCTCTCCCGCAAGCGGGAGAGGGTTTCCACTGCGGCAACCCCCCGCTAAGCCCCGCCCCGCATGTCCGAAAAACCAGACTATAGAGACACCGTCTTCCTGCCGAAGACGGACTTCCCGATGAAGGCCGGCCTCGCGCAGAAGGAGCCGGCGATCCTCGCCCGCTGGGCGGAGGAGAAGCTGTACGAACAGCTCCGCGCGACGCGCAAAGGGCGCGAGCGGTTCATCCTCCACGACGGCCCGCCTTACGCCAATGGCGACATCCATATGGGCCATGCGATGAACAAGATCCTGAAGGACATCGTCGTCCGCTCGGCGAGCCTCCGGGGCTTCGACGCGCCCTACATCCCCGGCTGGGACTGCCATGGATTGCCGATCGAGTGGAAGGTCGAGGAAGCCTATCGCAAGAAGAAGCAGGACAAGGACGAGGTCCCGGTCGACCAGTTCCGGGCCGAATGCCGCGCTTATGCGGACAAATGGGTCGCGGTGCAGTCCGAACAGTTCCAGCGGCTCGGCGTGATGGGCGAGTGGGACGACCCCTATCTCACCATGAAATACGAGGCCGAGGCGAAGATCTGCGAGGAGCTGCTGAAGTTCGCCGAAAGCGGCCAGCTCTACCGCGGCGCCAAGCCGGTGATGTGGTCGCCGGTCGAGAAGACCGCGCTCGCCGAGGCCGAGGTGGAATATGAGGATATCACGAGCACGCAGATCGACGTGACGTTCGAGATCGTGGAAGCGCCGAATTCGCCGACACTGAGCGAGGTTCTTCGTCGAGGATTCAAGATCTACGCGGCGATCTGGACGACGACCCCTTGGACGATCCCTGTCAATCAAGGCTTAGCCTACGGCCCGGATATCAAGTACGCGGCGCTCGAATGGCCAGCGGAACATCAACATGCCGGCGACTGGGTCATTGTCGCTGAAGACTTGGTCGAGCCGTTCATGGCCCGGGCGGGAATGCCAGCGCTGGACATGGCGTGGTTCAAAGGGTCGGAACTCGCGGGGGCAACCGCCCGCCACCCGATGCACCATCTCGGCGGTTTCTTCGCCAGGCCCCGCCCCTTCCTGCCGGGCGAGTTCGTCACCACCGATCAGGGCACGGGGCTCGTCCATATGGCGCCGGACCATGGCGAGGACGATTTCCTGCTGTGCAAGGCGCATGGCATCGATCCGGTCTTCGCGGTCGAGGATGACGGCAAGTATCGCGCGGACTGGGCCTGGCTGGGCGGGCAAGGCTCCGTGATCAACGCGAAGTTCAACGCCCCGGACGGGCCGATCTGCTCGGACCTTCGCGAAGCGGGCGGGCTGCTCTCGGCCAGCGCCGATTTCCAGCACTCCTATCCGCACAGCTGGCGCTCCAAGGCGAAGGTGATCTTTCGCTGCACCCCGCAATGGTTCATTCCGATGGATGCCACTTCCCCCTCTCCCGCTCGCGGGAGAGGGCAGGGTGAGGGCCTTGTTTCTTCTTCGGGACGGGAAGACCCTCACCCCGACCCTCTCCCGCGAGCGGGAGAGGGAGCTACGCTGCGTTCAACGGCCTTGGCCGCCATCGACGACACGCGTTGGGTGCCGGAGAAGTCGCGCAACCGCATCCGCGCCATGGTCGAGGGGCGGCCGGACTGGGTAATTTCGCGCCAGCGCGCCTGGGGGGTGCCGATCGCGCTCTATGTGAACCGCAAGACCGGCGAATATCTGAAGGACGTAGCGGTCAATTCGCGGATCATCCGCGCCTTTCACGAGGGCGGCGCGGACGCCTGGTTCCAGGCGGATCATCAGGCGCTGCTCGGCAACGGCTACAATCTGGAAGATTACGAGCCGCAGAAGGACATTCTCGACGTCTGGTTCGATAGCGGATCGACCCACGCCTATGTGATCGAGGCGCGTTACGGCGAGGGCGTGCGGGCGGACATTTACGTCGAAGGCTCCGACCAGCATCGCGGCTGGTTCCAGTCCTCGCTTCTGGAGAGCAGCGGCACGCGCGGCCGGGCGCCTTATGACGCGGTGCTGACCCACGGCTTCGCGCTCGACGGCAACGGGCGCAAGATGTCCAAGTCGGACGGCAATGTCGTCGATCCGCTGGCGATCATCCGCGACAATGGCGCCGACATCCTCCGCCTCTGGGTCGCCTCGACCGATTATTTCGAGGATGTGCGGATCGGCAAGGAGGTGCTGGCCGGCACGTCCGACGCCTATCGCAAGCTCCGCAACACCTTCCGCTATTTGCTCGGCGCGCTGGATGGATTCGCCGATGCGGAACGGCTGGCGGTGGCGGAAATGCCGGAGCTTGAGCGCTGGGTGCTGCACCGGCTGGCGCTGCTCGATGCGGAATTGAAGGACGCGGCGGAAGGATTTGAGTTCAATCGCTATGTCCGTGCGCTGCAGGCTTTCACGAACGACGATCTCTCCGCCTTCTTCTTCGATATCCGCAAGGACAGCCTCTATTGCGACGCGCCGACGAGCGCGAAGCGGCGGGCTTACCGCACGGTGCTCGACACGGTGTTCGAGGCGCTGGTGCGCTGGATGGCTCCAATCCTGTGCTTCACCGCCGAGGAGGTCTGGCAAACGCGCTATCCCGACAGCGGTTCGGTCCACATGCTCGACTGGCCGGAGGTCGACGCCGGCTGGCGCGACGATAATCTAGAAACGCGCTGGAATCGCGTCAGGCGGGTTCGCACGATGATAACGGGCATCCTCGAAGTTGCTCGTCGAGAGAAGCGGATTGGCTCAAGCTTGGAGGCCGCACCCGTCGTGCGATGTCATAGCGAACAGGACCACAAAGCGATTTCTTCGCTTGGTGAAGCTGTGTTTGCGGAGGTTTGTATCACCTCGTCCGCAACGATCCTGCCTCATGTTGAAACACCGGAGGGTGGTGAAGGGATTGAGGTTCGAGAAGCCCTAGCACAGGGAAACAAATGCGGCCGGTGCTGGCGGCATTTGCCGGAGGTGGTTGAGGATGGCGACCTGTGCGGGCGCTGCGAAGGGGTGGTGAATGGCTGAGGCCAGCATGAGGGAAGGCTCGGCGCGGGCGTCCCTGCGGATCAAGAACAACCGGGCGACGGCCTTCGTCGTCGCCTTCCTGGTCTTCGTCCTCGATCAGGCGACGAAGTGGGTGGTCACCTATCCGCTGGACCTGATGAACCAGCCTCAGGGGCGGATCGAGATCACCTCCTTCTTCGACCTGAGATGGGTGGAGAATACCGGCGTCTCGCTTGGGCTGCTCTCGGCGGGCAGCGTCATGGGCCGCTGGCTGCTGGTCGCGATGACCGCCGCGATCGCGATCTTCGTCGCGGTCTGGCTGTGGCGGGAGAAGCGCCGCGACGACACCATCGCGCTGGCGCTCGTGCTCGGCGGCGCGCTCGGCAATATCCTCGATCGCAGCCGGCTCGGCTATGTCGTCGACTTCGCCGACCTGCATTTCGGCGAGTGGCGGCCCTTTTTGGTCTTCAATGTCGGCGACGCGGCGATTACCATCGGCGTGCTGCTTTTGCTTGTCCGCGCGCTCCTGATGCGCGAAAGCAAGGCCGACAGGGAAAGCTGAGCCCGCCCAAAGGAAATCCGATCAATGCGTCTGTCCTCTCTCCTCCTCGCCGCGACCGCCGGCAGCCTCGTCGCCGGCTGCGCCGGTACCGGTCCGTTCAACCGCGCCCGGCCGGACGAGTTCGCCGTCGCCCGCAACCCGACCCTGATCGTGCCGCCCGATTATGCGCTGACCCCGCCCGCCCCCGGCCAGGCCGATCCGGGCGATCCGAGCGCGCAGGCGCTGCAGGCACTGTTCGGGGGGCCGCAGCCGCGCAGCGCGGTCGAGAACAACCTGCTCCAGGTGGCTGGCGTGAATCACGCCGCCGTGGGCGCCCGCTCGACGGTCGGCGATCCCGAGACGACGGTGGTCAATCGCGGCCAGCTCGTTCAGACCATCCTTCAGCTGCCGCAGGGCGACGGCCAGGAAGCCTCGGTCTCCGTCCCGCAATAATTATTGTTCTCCGGCGAAGGCCGGAGCCCAGGCGGCGCTGTCGCGCCGTTCTTTACTTAGGACTGGACCCCGGCCTGCGCCGGGGAACATTAGGTCTTCGTTAGCGCCGGCGCGTTAGTTTCTCGCGGCGATGACGCACCAGCCGCCCTCCTTCTCCGCGGCGCCGGCGGACGATCCCGGCAACAGGATCGCGCAGCTGCGCGAGGCGCTGGCATTGGTCGAGCGGCTCGCGGGGCGACAGGCACAAGCCAGCGACGCCGGGCTCGACGAAGCGGCGACCATCAGCGCCGGCCACGATCGGGCGCCGCCGATCGTGCGCCGCCGCTTCGACGCATTGGCCGCGGAAAGCGCCGTCTGGACGGCGAGCGGGGTCGAGGCGCTGCTGGCGGCTGGGGAGAACCCCTCGCGCGCCGCCGCCGCCCGGCTCGCCGGCGCGATCCGCGCCACGCTCGCCGAGATGCGCGAACTGGTTTCCTAGCCGTAGCTGGACAGCGAAGCAGCCAAATCCTCGATCAGATCGTCGGGATGCTCCAGGCCGATATGGAGGCGGACGATCGGGCCTTCCCATTCGTTCGGACTCGCGGTTCGCTTCGGCGCGTGCGGGAGGGCGAGACTCTCGAAGCCGCCCCAGCTGTAGCCGATCCCGAACAATGCGAGCCGCTCGACGAAGCGATCCGCCGCCGCCGCGTCGCCGTCATCGAAGACGATCGAGAACAGGCCGGTCGCGCCCGTGAAGTCGCGTCGCCAATATTCATGGCCGGCGCAGTCGGGCAGCGCCGGGTGAAGGACGCGCGCGATTTGCGGCTGCGCCTTCAGCCAGCGCGCGACCTTGAGCCCGTTCTCCTCGTGGCGCCGAAGCCGCACGTCGAGCGTGCGCAGGCCGCGCAGGGTGAGCCAGGCGTCGTCGGGCGAGGCGGCGTGGCCGAGCATGCGGCTGGTCTTGTCAAGCCGCTCGGCCCAGGCTTCGGTCGCCGTCACCGAGCCCAGCATCACATCGGCATGGCCGCCGACATATTTGGTGCAGGCGACAATCGAGAGGTCGCAGCCGGCGGCGATGGCCGGGAAGAAGAGCGGTGTTGCCCAGGTGTTGTCGATCAGGGTCGCTATCCCGCGTTCGCGCGCGACGGCACAGATCGCCGGCACGTCCTGCACCTCGAACGTGTTGGAGCCGGGGCTTTCGAGGAAGATGGCGCGGGTCTTGTCGCCGATCAGGTCAGCGATCCCGACGCCGATCATCGGATCGTAGAAGCGGGTCGCGACGCCGAAGCGCTTCAGTGTCGTCTCGCAGAATGCGCGCGTCGTGCCGTACACGCTGTCGACGACGAGGATCTCGTCGCCCGCGTTCGCCACGGTCAGGATCGCCGCCGCACAGGCCGCCGCGCCGCTGG
Source organism: Sphingosinicella sp. (assembly GCF_052388015.1). Lineage (GTDB taxonomy): Bacteria > Pseudomonadota > Alphaproteobacteria > Sphingomonadales > Sphingomonadaceae > Allosphingosinicella. The sequence goes on along the minus strand of NZ_JBQTIN010000170.1, from coordinate 6,505 downwards.
AATAGAGTTTCGTGATCGCCGCACCCGGCTCCATCTCGGTCAGCGCCTCGGCGAGCGCCCATTGGGTCGGCGCGCCGTTGCGGCCGTAGTGGAGCGTGCCGTCACGGGGCGGGTTGGCGGCCTCCATCGCCGCGACATCGTCGAACAGCATCGTCGAGGCGCGCCAGACCGGCGGATTGACGATGCCGCCCTTCCCTTCGCCTAAGGCCGTCCATTCCTTGCGGCGGCCGGCCTCGATCAGCCGGGTCTCGGGCTTCAACTTTTTGCTCATGCGGCGCCCGTGGCCTTTGGGGTCGCGGGGTCGGCGCCCCATTCCGACCAGCTGCCGTCATAGACGCGCACGTCCCGCTTGCCGAGAAGGCGGGCGGCGAAGAGGACCGAGGCAGCGGTAACGCCCGAGCCGCAGGTGGTGATCATCGGCTTGGCGAGGTCGACCCCGGCCCTGTCGAACTCCGCCCGAAGTGCGTCCAGCGACTTGTAGGTGTGATCCGGATTGAACAGCTCCGATTGCGGCAGGCTGCGCGCGCCGGGCATATGCCCGGAGGCGAGGCCGGGGCGCGGCTCAAGGCCTTCGCCGGCGAAGCGCGCGGCGGGGCGGGCATCGACGATCTCGTGATCGCGGGCGTCGAGAACGGCGAGCAGCTGCGCCTTGTCCGCGACGTCGTTGGTGTCGAGCCGCGCGGTGAAATGGCCGTGGCGGTGGAGGTCGCGGCCGATCTCGAACGGCCGCCCCTCCGCCATCCACTTCTGAAAGCCGCCGTCGAGGACTGCAACGAGATGCGCGCCGAACGCCTTCAGCATCCACCAGGCGCGCGCCGCGGTGTGGAGCGGCGAATTGTCGTAGACGACGATCCTGTTGCCGTCGCCGATGCCGAGCGTCTGCATCCGGCTGGCGAATTTGGTCTCGTCGGGAAGCATGTGCGGCAGCGGATTGTCGAGGTCGGCGATCTCGGCGATGTCGAAGAACACCGCGCCGGGAATGTGGGCGGCGACATATTCCGCCTTGGGGTCGCGATTGTCGGTCGGCAGGAAGAAGGTCGCATCGACGACGCGCAGGTCCGGCGCGCCGAGCTCCTCCGCCAGCCATTCGGTCGATACCAGCGAGTCCACGCATCCTCCTTCGCACTCTCCTCGTCATTGCGAGGAGCGAAGCGACGAAGCAATCCAGTTCTTGCGCCGACTAGATTGCTTCGCTTCGCTCGCAATGACGGAGAGGAGCTCGGACGGTTCAGCCGAAGGTGAAGGCGAAGGCGCGCACGCCCGGATCGAGGAACTCGATCTCGAACGTCCGCTCGCGCACGGCACCGCGCTGGCGGATGAGCTGGTAGAGCCGCTCGCCGGTCACCGCGCCTTCCCCGGCCGCGTTCGCGTCCATGCCGGCGTCGGGACCGGGCGTCTGGCCGTCGATCCGGATCCGGTAGCGCACCCGCATCCCGTTCAGGCTGCCCATCACCAGATGGAGATCGCGGGCATGGAAGCGGAAGGCGATGCGGCCGCCGCGCGCCGTCGCCTCGGCGTGCTCGGCGCGGACGATCCAGTCGCCGACCAGCGACCAGTCGTTGAGCGCCATGCGGCCGGCGAGGTAGGTGCTTTGCCGGTCCCGGACCTGGCCGCCGGGCGAGACGAAGTGCTCGGCGCGGGCAAAGCCGATATAGGTTTCCGGCGAGCGCAAGGTATCGCGAGCGGCGCCCATGTTGACGCCCTGCGCGCGGACCGGGCCGGCGGTGCCGGTCGGGTTGCGGCCGGCTTCGGCGAGGAGCTGGCGGATGACCTGCTCCGAGCGCTCGTAATCGCCCTCGCCGAAATGGTGGTAGCGGACCCGTCCCTCGGCATCGATGAAGTAATGGGCGGGCCAGTAGCGGTTGGCGAAGGCGCGCCAGACGGCGAACTCATTGTCGATCGCGACCGGATAGGTGATGCCGAGATCGCGCATCGAGCGCTCGACATTGGCGACGTCGCGCTCGAACGCGAATTCGGGCGCATGGACGCCGATCACGACCAGCCCGTCGCGCGCGTAACGCTCGTGCCAAGCCTGCACATAGGGGATCGAGCGGATGCAGTTGATGCAGGAATAGGTCCAGAAATCGATCAGCACGACGCGACCGCGCAGGCTCTCGCGGGTGAGCGGGTTCGAGTTCAGCCATTGGGTGATGCCGTCGAGCGGCGGCATCTCGCGCTCCACCGGAAGGTTGAGCTGCCCGTCCGCGCCCTGGCTGACCTCGCTGCTGCCGCCCGGCATGTCCTGGCCAACCCCGCTGGCGATCGCGCGCTCGATCGCGTCGGTCTGGGCGGTCGAGAGGCGGGCGAGAGTGGTGGTGTCGAGGCCAAGCGCGATCGCGCCAACGCCGACGAGGACGAGCAGCCCCAGAACCCGACGCGCCCACTGGCCGGCACCGAGCGAGCGCTTCATCGCCTTGAACACCCGGCCGCCGATCAGCAGCGCCAGCGCAAGCGAGGTCGCCGCGCCGAGCGCGTAGGCGAGCAGGAGCAGGGTCGTGCTCGCGCTGGCCCCGTTGAGCGCCGCGCCGGTGAGGATGAGGCCGAGGATCGGTCCGGCGCAAGGCGCCCAGAGCAGGCCGGTGGCGATTCCGAGCAGCAGCGAGCCAGTGATGCTGTCGCGCTCCTCGCCCTCGGCGCGCTCGGAGAGGCGCCCGCCCAAGCGGACCAAGGGCTGCATCGCCCGGTCGGCGAGCGCCGGGAACAGCAAGGTGAGGCCGAAGAAGGCGAGCAGGATCATCGCCGCCCAGCGCCCGGCCTGATTGGCCTGCACCGCCCAGCCGCCGCCGACCGCGGCGAGGGTCGCTACGCCGGCGAAGGTCACCGCCATGCCGGCGAGCATCGGCAGCGAGCTGCGCCAGAAGGAGCGGTTCGCCCGCGCGAAAACGAAGGGAAGCACCGGCAGGATGCACGGGCTGACGATGGTGAGGACGCCGCCGAGATAGGCGACCAGGAGAAGCAGCATCACGACCCTTTCGGCTGGCGTCGGGCCTTCCCTACGCCCGCTTCATCCCCTGCGCCTCCGCTCATGCGCGACAAGCGAGCGCCTAATCCAATGCTTTTTCGTTCTGGCGACGATAAGCGGCATCTATCGCCAGCTTACATGATGCCCGGGAACGCCCCCCCCGTCGATCAGCAGGCTCTGGCCGGTGATATAGCCCGCCTGGGCCGAGCAAAGGAAGGCGCAGGCCGCGCCGAACTCGGCCGGGGCGCCGAAGCGCCTGGCCGGAATGCCCTGCTCGCGCTGGGCGCGGACCTCGGCGGGGTCGCGGCCGGATTGCCGGGACTGGTTCTCGACCAGGGCCGCGATCCGATCGGTGTCGAACGCGCCGGGCAGCAGGTGGTTGATCGTCACATTGGCGTGCGCCACGGCGCGGGCGATACCGGCGACAAAAGCGGTGAGGCCGGCCCGTGCACCGCTCGACAATTCCAGCCCGGTCAGCGGCGCCTTCACCGAGCCCGAGGTGATGTTGACGATCCGGCCGAAGCGGCGCTCGACCATCCCGTCCAGCACGGCGCGGATCATCAAAGCCGGCGCGATCATGTTCGCCTCCAGCCCGGCGATCATCTCGTCATGGCCGATGGCGCGGAAATCGCGCGGCGGCGGGCCGCCATTGTTGTTGACCAGGATGTCGACCGCCGGGAAGGCGGCGAGCAAAGCCGCGCGCCCCTCCTCGGTCGACATGTCACCGGGGACGGCGACCACCTCCGCGCCGGTCTCGGCGGCGATCTCGTCACGGACCCGGGAGAGCAGATCGGCATCGCGCCCGTTGATCGCAACCCGTGCGCCGGCGCGGGCGAGTTCGGTCGCACAGGCGCGGCCGAGACCGCGGCTGGACGCGCAGACGATCGCGGTCCGTCCGGCGATGCCCAAGTCCATCGCTACCGCCCCTGGATGAAGGCTCTGACGTCGCGGCTCAGCGCCACCCGGTCGTCGTCGCGGACGTACATCATGTGGCCGGAGCCGTAGTAACGATACTGGATCCGGTCGCGCGGCATGCCGGTGCGCGACAGCGAATATTCGGCGGCGAAGAAGGGCGTGGCGAAATCGTAATAGCCCTGGCCGACGAAGACCCGGAGGCCGCTATTCTCCCGAAGCGCCCGGCCGATATAGGGCGCGACGTTCAAATAGGCGTCGCTGTCGCGGCCCTGCCCGAGCCGCCAGTCCCAGGGGCCGACCGGGCCGATGGTGACGTAGGAGCGGTCAGTGCGAAAGCCGAGCACCTCGCGGATGTGCTGGTTCACGGCCGCGGTGTAGCCGGCGTCGATGCCGTAGAAGCTGGGATCGTTGTCCGGCTCCTCGCCGGCCGAATCATAGTCGCGGCCGGTGTAGCGGGAATCGAGCCGGCCGACGGAAAGACCACGGTCGCGCAGCAGCTCGCGATAGAAGCGGGACGGCGTGACGCGAAGGTCGGCGCGCTCCAGATAGTCCTCGGAAAGGCCGGTGAACCGGGCCAGATCGCGGCGGATGCCGGCGCGCTCCTCCTGCGGCAAGGCGGTGCCCTGCACCAGCGCGTGGAGATAGGGACCGGTCGCCCAGCGCCGCGCCTCCTCGACGAACGCCTCGACCGAGCTCGCCTGCGCGCGGCCGTGATAGAGCGCGGTGGCGGCCATCGACGGCAGGTTCAGCACATGCGTCATCTCGTTGCCCGGCGTGTCCGCCCCGGCGCCGAAATCGAGCACGGTGGAGATCAGGATCAGGCCATTCAAGGCGACGTCGTTGAACGCGCCTTCGAGCTGGTTGACCACCGCCGCCGTCCGGGTCGTGCCATAGCTCTCGCCGCCGAGGAATTTCGGGCTGTTCCAGCGGCCATTGTCGTTGAGCCACTGGCGGATGAACTGGGCGATCGAGCGGGCGTCGGCGGTGACGCCCCAGAAGTCCTGCGGGTTGGTGTCGCCGAGCGCATGGCTGAAGCCGGTGCCGACCGGATCGATGAAGACGAGATCCGTGACGTCGAGCAGCGAATCCGGATTGGGCACGATCGGATAAGGCGGCGCGCCGTCGTCGGTGCCGTTCGAGGGGATCGCGACCCGGCGCGGCCCGAAGGCGCCCATGTGCAGCCAGACCGAGCCGGAGCCCGGCCCGCCGTTGAACAGGAAGGTGACCGGGCGATTGGGGTTGCGCGGCTCGGCGATATAGGAGGTGAAATAGATCGCGGCACGCGGCGTGCCGTTATCGGCACGGAGAAAGATCTCGCCGGCGGTGGCGGTGTAGTTGACCCGCTGGCCGCCGAACGTGCCGCTGTGGCGGGTGACCGACATCTGCGGCTCGCGATCGGCCGGCGGGCCCTTGGTTTCGGCCTTGGCGGCGGGCGGGGCCGGCGGCTGGGCCATCACCGCCCCTGCGAGGGCGAGGGCGCAGGCGGCGAAGACCGCGAGACGAGGTTTCAACACTAGGGAGTCCTTTCCTGGGGCCTGGCAAATCTGCGGAAGAAGCTGTCATCATTCCAGCGGGGCCGGCCCTCAGCGTTGGCGACGCGCAGCGCGAGGGCGGCGATGAAATCGTTGAGCCGGATCGAATCCTCGCGCCGCACCGGCTGGGCGGGATCGTCCGACGGCATGTGATAGCGGGTGGCGCGCCACGCCGCCTCGGCCGCCGCCTCGGGCGAATTCGGCGCGAAGCCGAACTTGAAGGCCAGCGCCGGGATGCCCTGCTCGATGAAGCTGTACTGATCCGAGCGGGTGAAGGCGTTGCGGTTCGGAAAGGGATCGGGGAGGAGCGGGAGGCCGCGCCACTCGCTGACCGCGCGGGCGTCTTCGCCGAGGCTGCTTTCCTCCGCGCCGAGCACGGTCACACCGGTCAAGGGGTAGATGGGCAGCGCCATGTCGTAGTTCAGATTGGCGACGATCGATTCGCGCGGCACGCTCGGCCGGCGGGAGAAATAGCGCGAGCCGAGCAGGCCCCTTTCCTCGCCGGTCAAAGCGACGAACAGGATCGATCGGCGCGGCCGGGCGCGGGTGCGGCGATAGCGGGCGGCGATGTCGAGCAGCGAGGCGACCCCGGCGGCATTGTCGAGCGTGCCGTTGTGGATCGCGTCGCCCGGCTGGGTGCCGACGCCGAGGCCGTCGAGATGGGCGGTGAGCACGACATGCTCGGCGGCGAGCGTCGGGTCGCGACCCGGGAGCCGGGCGACGACATTGGCCGAGGACAGGCTGCGGCCCTCGATGGCGATCGTCGCCCGCAGCGACTGGCCCAGCGCGAAGCCGGGCACCGGCCGCGACGCATCGGCCGCGGCCGCGATGTCGGCATAGGAACGGCCGGAGCGGGCGAACAGTCGCTCGGCGGTCGCCGGGCTTACGGTGCCGCCGAGCAGCGGACCGGGGTCGCGCAGCGCCGGATCGGTGAAATACATGCCCGGCTGGCGCGAATAGACGGGGGCGGTCCGCGCCCAGGGCGCCTCGGCCTGGTGGGTGGTGGCGATCGCGATCAGGCCGACGGCGCCGCGTTCGACCAGCAGCCGGACGCGCTCGTCACGGGCATGGCTCTTGAGCGCGCCGGAAATGTGCG
>NZ_JBQTIN010000169.1:0-23165 GCF_052388015.1 Sphingosinicella sp. | reverse complement strand
AGGGCGCGGTCAACCTGCCCTTCACCGATTTCACCGCCGAGAGCCTTGCCGCCGCGATCGGCCCGGACGTGAACCGGCCGATCCTGATCTATTGCAACAACAATTTCCGCAACAACGCGCCGCCGGTGATCCGCAAGCTGGTCACCGTCGCGCTCAACATCCAGACCTTCATCAACCTGGTCGGCTACGGCTATCGCAACGTCTACGAGCTCAATGACGTGGTCGACTTCAACGATCCGGCGGTGGGCTGGGTGCGGGGCTGAGAGCCGCCGCCAGCCAGTCCGGCACGATCGCATCGCCGAGATCGTCGATCCGGCGATGCTCCACCGCGAGGCCTAGATCTGGATATTGCACGCGGGTGCGCGGCCCCGGCACGTCCGCCCGCACCACGACCAGCCTGCGATTGACCTTGCCCCGCCAGTTCATCCGGGCGGTGTTCTCCTGGCCGACGTAGCAGCCCTTGGAGTAGCTGACTCCATCGAGCTCGGCCGCGTTGCATTCGAGCCAGAGCGTCTTGTCGGAGCCGAGCTCGGCGACGCCCTCGGCGACGCCGAGCGACAGGCGATGCGCTCGCCACGCCTCAGCAGTGCCCTCCTCGCCGGCGGCCGGCGCGAGCCAGCGGCGGCCAAGCGCGGGCAGGCGCGGATCGGGCGCGCCTTGATCACCTTCCCTGGACCAATGGACAGCGAGATCCGGCTCACGCTCGATCGCGATCGGCCGGCGCAGCCGATAGAGCGTCAACCGCCGGGCGAGGTCGCCGGCCGCTTCGCGCTCGCAATCGACCAGCACGTCCTCGCCGTCTGCCCAGAGGATGAAATCGAACAAGGCCTTGCCCTGCGCAGTGAGCAGCCCGGCCCAGAGCGGCCTGCCGGGAGCGAGCTGGCCCAAATCGTTGGTCACCAGCCCCTGCAGGAAACCGCGCACGTCCTCGCCCGACAGACGGATGACGGCGCGATCGACGAGGGTGGTGGCGGCCATGTTCCCCAGTTAGGGAAGGCGCGTGAGCGATCCAACCCGCCCAATGATGAATCGGCTCGTCATCCGCCGCCCGGACGACTGGCACGTCCACCTGCGCGACGGCGCGATGCTGGAGGCAGTCGCGCCCTGGACGGCGCGGCAGTTCGCGCGCGCGATCGTGATGCCGAACCTTGTGCCGCCGGTGATCAGCGTCGCCGCGGCAGAGGCCTATCGGACCCGCATTCTCGCGGCCTTGCCGCTCAGCGACTTCACGCCGCTGATGACCTGCTATCTTGTCGACCGCGCCGAGCCGGCGGAACTGGTGCGGGGTTTCGAGGGCAATGTCTGGGCGGCGGCGAAGCTCTATCCTGCCCACGCCACGACCAATAGCGCGCACGGCGTGACCGACATGCGCACCCTCTGGCCCGCGCTGGCGGCGATGGAGCGGATCGGCATGCCGCTGCTCGTCCATGGCGAGGTCACCGATCCCGACGTCGACATCTTCGACCGCGAGGCGGTGTTCATCGATCGCGTGCTGGCCGGCGTCGTCCGCGACTTCCCGGCGCTCAAGGTCGTCTTCGAGCATATCACCACCGCCGAGGCGGTTGCCTTCGTCGAGGCGGCCGGGCCGAACGTCGCCGCGACGGTTACGCCGCACCACCTGATCATCAACCGCAACGCCTTGTTCGCCAGCGGCCTGAGGCCCCACTTTTATTGCCTGCCGGTCGCCAAGCGCGAGCGGCACCGGCTGGCGGTGCGCAAGGCCGCGACCTCCGGCTCGCTTAAGTTCTTCCTCGGCACCGACAGCGCGCCGCATACCGTCGCGGCAAAGGAGTCGTCCTGCGGCTGCGCCGGCATTTTCAACGCGCCCTATGCGATGGAGGCCTATGCGGCGGTGTTCGAAGAGGAAGGCGCGCTCGACCGGCTCGAAGGCTTTGCCTCGGAGCATGGCCCACGCTTCTACGGCTTGCCGCTCAACGAGGGCCACGTCACGCTGGAGAGGGCCAAAAATGAAGTGCCCGCCAGCCTTGCGGCGGCGGGCACGTCCGTGGTTCCGTTCCAGGCGGGCGAAACGCTCCGCTGGCGCTTTGCCGGACCGGCCTAGAAAGGCAGCCAGCGGCTCCGTTCGGAGAAGCGCATATAGCCGGCGTTCGCGCCCAGCCGCCAGCCGACGCCGAGGCGGATCGGGATCAGCACGACGTCGCCGCGGCGCAGATATTGGGCCGCGAAGCCGCCGACGAAATGGACGTTGCCCTCCGCCTGCGGGAAGCGGCGGAACAGCCGCTGGCTGTCGTGGAGGTTGTAGACGAGGATGAACACCTTGTCGGCATTGCCGCCGACGTCGAAGCCGACCGACGGCCCAGTCCAGTAGACCCGCCGCTGGCCCTCGACCTGGTGGTGCATCGTGCCCGAGCCGTAGCGCAGGCCGAAGACGAACGCGCCGCCCGCTTCCTGGCCGGTGATGTAGGCGACCGGCTCGCCCTGGTCTCGCAAGATGCCTTCGATGATATTGGCGAGGCCGCGCGCGCCGCGCCCGAACACGCCTTCGGCCGCGGCGAGCACGTTGCCGGCCGGCACGCGGGTCTCCTCGGTGACCGGGATATTGCGCGCGTCGAACGCGGCCGAGCCGGATGGCGCGGCAGGCGCCGCGGGCGGCGGCGCGGATTCGATCGGTGTATAATCGTCGGCCGAATCCTGTCGCCGCTCGGTTCGCGGCGCGGCCGCATCGGGCGCGGGCTGATAGCGGTCCTCGGCCTCATAGGGATCGGCCGGCTGATCCGCCGACTGATAGGCGTCGGCCGCCTGGTTGGGATCGATCGTCTCCACCTGCGCCAGCGCCGGCGCGGCGGCGAGCAGCAAAGCGGCGAACGTCACGGATATTTTCAACATGGCCCTATCCCCTCGCTCGAGGTCGCGACCCAGTTAAGCACCTTCATCCGTTACCATTTCATTAACCGTAAATTCGCAACATCCCGCCCGGTTGAACGATCCGGTTCCCGCTTATATAGCCATCGACCGGCCCGGCTCGGAGACGTGGGTGAGTGGCTGAAACCAACGCTTTGCTAAAGCGTCATACGGGAAACCGTATCGAGGGTTCGAATCCCTCCGTCTCCGCCAGCCGGCCGTTCATGGTTGGTCGCCGCCGCCCGAAAACTGTTATTGTATCAGCTGCTTAAGCCCGTGCGTGGTCCGCGGACACCCGGGCCTGTCCGTGGCAAGCCGCGCTCGGGTTTAGGGTCGAAACTCGACGGGTTCGGAGTCGAGGAACTGATGCGCTTGAGGTGCGCGAACAGCATCTCGATCTTCTTGCGTTCGCGTCGCGAGGCAAGCCACTCGGCTTCGTCGGCGATGGCACGGGCGAGATCGCGGGCGCCTTCGTGGACCGAGCGCATGACCTTGCGCGCCTCGGCACTGGGGCAGCATCGCGGCTTGAGCGCGCAGGCATCGCAGTCGGCCTTGCTGGCGCGGTAGCGCATGAACCCATCGGCCGGCACAGTGCTGGGGCGATCGTCATGGCGGCGCTGCCGGCGCTTGAGGCGCTTACCGCCGGGGCAAGTGTAGACATCATGGCGGATGTCGTAGGCGAACTCGCGCCGCGAGAAGGTGCCGTCGGCACGCTCGGACTTGTCGAACACCGGGATGTGCGAATCGATGTCGCGCTCGTGGACCAGCCAGGCGAGCATGTCGGCCGCGCCGTAGCCGGTATCGGCGATCAACTTGCGCGGCCATAGGCCAAGGTCCTGGTGGACCCGCTCGATCATCCGCCTCGCCGCGGTGACCTCGGCCTGGCGCTCCGCCGTGCTCGCCTCGACGTCGACGATGACGGCGTGCGTCACGTCGATCAGATAGTTGGTGGCTTAGCAGAACTGCGCCTGCCCGCCATGCGCGGAGGTGTAGCGCGCGGCCGGATCGGCCTGCGAGATGCGCGAGGGTACGACCGGCGTGGCCGCGCCGAAGGCGGTATCGTCGAGCACCGCCAGATACTCCTCGACCGCGGGGCTCGACAGGTCCGGCGGCAGGCCTTCCTCGCCGTTATGGAAGCGCTGCCGGTTGGCTTCGGCGCGGATCAGGCTCGCGTCCACCGCGAAGCCATCGCCGCCGACCAGTCCCTCGATCATGCAGCGCTGCACGGTCTCCTCGAACAGCCGGCGCAGCAGATCGCTGTCGCGGAAGCGGCCATGGCGGTTCTTCGAGAAGGTCGAGTGGTCCGGCACGTCGCCGTCGAGGCCCAGCCGGCAAAACCAGCGATAAGCGAGGTTGAGATGCACCTCCTCGCACAGCCGCCGCTCCGAGCGAATCCCCATGCAATAGCCGATGATCAGCATGCGGATCATCAGCTCGGGATCGATCGAGGGCCGGCCCGTCTCGCTATAATAGGGCCGCAGATGCTCCCGGATGCCGGTCAGATCGACGAACCGGTCGATCGAGCGTAGCAGGTGATCCGCGGGCACATGCCGCTTCACGCTGAACTCGTAGAAGAGCGGCTCCTGCGCCACCCGACGCTCACCCATCATCGGCCCGTCTCCGCTCGCCCGCAGAGACTGAATCAGATCATCAAAGCCACTTCAACAACGACTTTTTCAACAGCATCGGTCGAAAGCGGACCTTCATTCAGATGCGCTATTGCGCAAATGCAACACTGGGCCAGCTAATGGCGATGCGCAGAAGATGATCTTAAATATCCGATAGCTCGATCGCACGTCATTCGACACCGGCATTTTCCGGAGCTCGAGGGCGAGAAGACGTGCAGCATGTGCTCCAGGAGTGAGATGGAGAGGCCCCCACAAGATCTTGTGCGCTTCGGCAGCAGCTTCGAGCTGGGGCACGGCGGCAACATGGGGCAGAAGGTCATGCTGACCGCGACGCCCGGTCCCACGATTGACCTGCGATGGGGCGCCCTGGCTGTCGCCGATCCGTGGTTCCCGGGGGCGCTGCCGGAACACCAGCTGATCGGCATGGGGCGGGGCGAGGTGCCGACTTTCCTCAGTACCATCGAAGTCCTGCGCGAGGGCAAGGTCGAGCCGGTGACGCTCGCCGCCGCTGCGGGGATCGGGCCGGTCGATCGCGTCGTCACCTGGCGGCCGCTCGTCCAAGACGAGGCGCACTTCCACCTGTATCCCGATTCGGCGCTGGGAGCCTTCTACGACATCACCGACACGGCGGCTCTGCGGCCGTTCTTCGAAGACGATGAGCATATGTTCGGCATCTACAAGCGCGCACTCGACAAGCACATCGTGGCGATGGACGTCGACGGTCGTGCGGCGGCCGTGGTGTTCGAAGTTCCCGACGGGCCGGCGCTCTATCCCGCATATGCCGGGTTCGATGAGGACATGCGCGCAGTCGCCGTGCTCATCGACCTGCAGATACTGGATGCGACGGATGTTCGGCTCGAATAGCCAAATCTCGGCGAGGAAGACTGCAATGAGTCGAAAAGCCGCCGAAAGCGGACGGGCCGCCAATGGCAAGATCAAGCCAAGTCCGCCACGGGTGGAGACAGCTCTGTCAGACCAAATGGCTCTTGCCTCAGCAGCCTGACCAAGCGGGCTCACCCGGCGCGCGGCAAATCTGACCCAGGAAGACGAGAACTAAGCGGTTCTGCGGTTCGGCTATGCCATCGGCTGTCTGGGTCAGAAGGTTGTTCTCCCGAACGCCCGCACACTAATCCTAACCGAAGGAACGCCTCTCGCTATCAATGCAGCTCTAACGGCTTCGGCACGCCGCCGAGAGAGCCGAATATTGGCAGCACGACTGCCCCGCCGATCCGCATAGCCTTCGATCGCGACCAGCCGGGCATCCACGTAGAGGATCGTTTGCGCGGCATTGTCGATGATAGACTGGGTAGGGCCCCCTGAATTTGTTGAAAGCGTGGCGAGCGGACACACGGGCATGGTGCCCGCGGATGTGGATCGGGTTCGAGAACGAGATGCGCGACGGTAACGTGGTGGAGACAGCCGCCCTCGCCACCCCTTTGGGCGGCCTGCATGTCTTCGCGCTGGCCGGCGACATCGTCGCGGTGGAGTTTGAAGGTCGAAACTACGCCGCGGCAGGGCTCATGAGATGGTTTTCCGACCTTGCCTTCGAGAAGGCGTACGATCCGATCAGGATTACGCTGCCCTTCGTCCGTTACTTCTGTGGCGAGCCAGACCCATTCGCCAATATCCGCGTGCGGCCTTTCGGCACGGCATTTCAACGCGCGGTCTGGGCGCAGATTCAGCAGCTCAAGCGGGGTGAGGTGGTTTCCTATGTCGAGATCGCGCGCCGGATCGGCCAGCCGGCCGCAGCACGTGCCGTCGGGCAGGCGAATGGCGCTAATCCTGTGCCAATCATCATTCCCTGCCATCGCACGATCGGGTCGAACGGATCGTTGACCGGCTATGGCAGCGGCCTCGACCGCAAGCGGTGGCTGCTAAACCATGAGGGCGCAGTGCTGCCCCCATCCGGCACACGGGTCGGAATGCGCGAGGCCGGTTGAGGCGAAACCCCATGCCGGTGATCGTCGATCTCAGCATGTCGCTCGACGGCTACGTCAACGGGCCGCGGGTGACACCGGATGAACCGATGGGCCGGGGTGGCGATCGGCTGCACGACTGGGCATTCGCGCCCGACAACAAGGATGATTGCGAATTGCTTGCGCGAAGTATCGCCGCCGCCGGGGCGTTCATCGCTGGTCGACGCACCTATGATCACTCAATCACGTGGTGGCAGGCCGACGGGCCGACCGGCGTCGCCCGACTGCCCTTGTTTGTGGTGACGCACGCGCCGCCGGCGGAGGTATCGGAGAACGGCGTGTACACGTTCGTGACCGACGGGATCGAGGCCGCACTGCGAGCTGCGAAAGCTGTGGCGGGATACAGGAATGTCGTCATCATGGGCGGCCCCGACATCGCCCAGCAGTATCTGCGCGCCGGATTGGTTGATCGGATCAGCATCCATCTAGCCCCAGTTTTGCTCGGTGGCGGAGCACGGCTTTTCGACGCCGCCGATGCCGATCGGATCTCGCTCGAGATGATGCAGGTCATGGCGACGTCGTGCGCCATCCATGTGCTTTATCGCGTGCCGCGCGAAGAAGCGCTGCAGGCAGGCGGATGACCATAGTTTCCCGACAGCGCTGGCCTGCGTCCGGTCCTATCGCGGCAGGATGTTGCACAATCTAGCATTGCGGTCTCAGGCTGCCGATCGTTCGATCCTAGCCGGTGCGGGAGCTGCGGTCTTCGCCGCTGGTTTGGTCGGGATGGGTGCCTTCGAGGCACTCCTGGCCGAGCCTTTGGCGCCGTTCCACACTGCGCTCGGGCCGGGAGCGGGTGCCCAGATTGCGGGAGTGCTCCTTTGCCTCCTCTCGCTCCTCGCATCGCCGCTTGTCCCGCTAAGCAACATCGCACGACTGGCGCTCGCCTGTTTCTGGCTGGCCAGCCTGGCATTGCTGGCGGCGGGCGCCGGTGCTGAATTCGGCGTGCCCAATCTTGTCGCCGCGAGTCAGGCATTGTTGCTGGCCGCTGCCGCCTTCTGCATCGGCCGCGGAGGCATCGGCAGCGCGCGGCTCCTGCGAGGGGCGTTCTCAGCAACGCTTATCCTGTTCGGCGGCGTTCACCTTCTCTATCGAAGCGCGATCGCCGCGATGATCCCGGCATGGATTCCCTTCGCCGAGTGGGGCCCGTGGCTGACCGGCGCGACAATGATCGCGGCCGGCGTTGCAAGCCTCCTTCCCAGCCTGGTCCACCACGCCGCTTTGGTCGTCGTCTGCTTGTTCGCGAGCTGGCTGCCGCTGATCCACACCGGTCGGCTGATCGCCAATCCCAGCAGCGTAGCGGAATGGACCTTTGCCCTCATGGCGGTTTCATTGACCGGCGCCGCGATGATCGTGGCCTCGTTGCCGCGCCGTCACCTCTCTCGATAGCCTCTCATGGGCGCGTGCCAGTGCGGCATTGATCGGACGCGCCTTCGTGGGACCGGTTCCTTCGCCAGACGACATCCTCGCCTTCGCGGCGGTCGGCGAAGCCCGTAATTGCGCCGCCCTCGTCCCGCAGGAAAATTCGCCTCGTCCGCGGCTGGCCGGCGGCGAAGAAGATGTCGCGCAGCTCCGGCCGATAGGCGGCGGGCGGCCGGCCCGTGCGTTCGATGCGCAAGGCGCCATCGTCGCCCACGCGCACGCTCGCCTCGATGGCGGGGGTCAGGTGGTAAATCCCTTCATAGTCGCACAACGCCGTAAGCGAGAGCCGGAAGGCCGGCGGATCCTTGAGCACAGCCGCCGTATGGCCGCCGACGAACCGCCAGCCGTCCGCTGTCCGCAGCCAGGTGTCCATCGCACGGAATCGGGAACGAAGCTGTTGGCCGTGATAGTCGAGATGCTCCTGGACCTCGTAGGCCGTCACCGCCGTCGTTCCGTGGAAGCGGACGGAGAATCGATCGATGACGATCCGCCCTACCAGGCCCGCGGGAAGCGGGCTGATTTCTTCGATCAGCTGCCGCTGGTCGCGCTGGATGCCATTTTCGTCGAGATGGATGAAATCGGCATGGAGATAGCGCGCCCAGACGGCGCGATCGCCGGGCGCGATCGCGTCGAGCAACGCCTGCGTCTGCGCCTTCAACAGGCTTTCATCGTCGGGAGTCGCGCCGAGCGGCGCGGCGACCGACCATATCGCGAGCATCCCAATCAACATTAGCATCCGGTTCATTGATAGGCCCTCTCGCTCGGTGGTGGAGGCCGCCGCCCGCGGCGTCGCCGCAGGACTAGGCGCGCCGCTCAACGGCGTCCGACATATACCAGACGCCGCGGAACGGTGTACGCGCCTCGGCGGGCCGGACGAGGTGGCGAACCGGCGGCTGCGCTGATTTGCGGCGGCCCGCTCCGGCCAGGCTGACGGTGCGCGGCCTGAAGGCCTGGCGGAAGTCCGAGGGAGTCTGTCGGGCGAACGCCTTGAACGCGGTCGTGAAATGGCTGTGGCTGGAAAAGCCGAGGTCCAAAGCCAAAGCAGTGATGTCTTCCACGCCGGGAAGCTCGACCATGGCGCGCGCGAGCCGCAGGTGGAGCTGATAGCGATAGAGCGGAACGCCCTCGGCGCGCGAGAAGGTCTGCGTGAGATAGGCCGGCGACACGCCGAGCGCGTCAGCCAGCTGCTGGAGTGACAGTGGCTCGCTCACAAGCTCGTGAAGCAGCTCTTTTGCGCGGGCGACCAGTAACGCCGGATACGCACGGTTGCTGGGCACGATCCGCAATGCTTCGCGGAAGGTTGCGACCGCGAGCTCATCAAGCTCGAGCGCGGACGTTTGATCGCCGCGACGCAGGCGCAGCCATTGCTGGAGCAGCATCCGGATGTTGCGCGACGCCGGGATGGCTATGTCCGTATAGACCTGCTCGCCGCTCTTCGCCGACAACGCCATCAACTCGGCCAGTGCTTCTTTTTGAGGCGTCAGGATGATGCATGAATGGCCGAGCGCCGCAACCGGCTGGTGCTCGACGAACGTCTGGTCGCCGGCGATGAGCAGCAACTGGTTGGCGTCGACCAATGTGCGACCGCGCCCGACGTTCCAGTCGAACAGGCCACGATAGGGCAAGGCGAGCTGTAGGTTAGGCGTATAGCCCGTGATAGCATTTCGCTCATTCCGGATCGAAAAATCCTCGGCGCTCAGCATTTCACTGCTGTGCAGTTCCCGGCGTTCGGTCCTCGGTGCGCCGGCGGCCGGGCTCGTCGGGTCGAGCTCGCTGTCGTCGGCGCGAAAATCGCGATGCAAGTCCATGGCCGGCATCTTGCCGCAACGGCGCGAGAATCCGCTTTCAGAATTTTAAGGGTCCGATCAGAGGCCATATCGAAAACCTCGTCAGGGCAACGTGTTGCCGGGCGATCGGCTAATGCGTCCGGCGGGTTGTGGCAGCCCGGAACCGCGAGGGCGTGATCCCGAAATGGGATCGGAACGCCTGCGTGAAATGGCTGTGACTTGAGAAGCCAAGGTCGAGGGCGAGCGCCGTGATGTCCGCGCTGCCAGGCAGTTCCAGGAGAGCCCGGTCGAGGCGCAGTCGCATGCGATAACGAAACAGCGATATTCCCTCCCGGCAGCGAAATTCGTGCGCAAGGTGGACGGGCGTGACGCCGGCGGCGCGGGCGACGGAAGCGAGCGTCACCGGACCGAACGCGCTGTCGTGAAGATATTCCTTGGCGCGTTCGACCGGACGCGAAATTCCTCGTGTGGCGCGGGCGTGGTCTGACGTGACCGCTTCGCCTATGGCGGCGACCGCCAATTCATCGAGAGCGAGCGCCTCGTCCCTGGCGGCGAGTATCCGGTGTGTCAGCAGGCGCAGGCGCCGCGACGCCGGCTGGCTGCCACGCGCGAAAGCCTGATGCGACTTCGGCACGACCGACCCGCAAAAATCTCCGAGCGCTTCGGAGGCAGGAATGAGAACGAGGCTGGCATGGCCGAGGCCGCGGATCGGATGATCGTCAGCGAAATCGCAACCGGCACTGACGAGCAGCGTTCGATTTGTGTCGATCAGCTGGGCGTCGCGACCGCGGTGATAGCGAAAGACTCCATGGTAGGGGAGCACGACTTGATACTGGGCGGCATGGCCTGGCGGCGGCGGGTTGTCGGCCGAAGCTGAGATGTCGACGATCCGGAGCCAATCGTCGTCGCGCAACATCAAACGGTGATCTGGCAGATCGAGATGGCCCGTCTGCGGATCGAGACGGTGTTTCGGCCGCGTGAGGGCGAAATTGTGCCGCGCGAAGGTCATGCTGCCACGCTCTCCCCGCTTGGCGGTCTTGTCAATCATCGTGCCCCGTCTCGGGACGAGGCCGAACGCTCTGTGGGCTTCCGTTTGCTCGACATCCACCTTCGATAGCGGCCTTCGAATCTTTCGACTGTCATTCGATCAGGATGCTGCTTGCGAAGGGGCGCGTCACAATGCCCGTGGACCGCACATGACACTATCACTGTGACCGAGAAGCAACGGTGCGCGACCGATGCGCTCGGCTGCGCCGATTGCCAATAATCTGAAAGCGACGCCCCAGCAACCTGGGGCAGGCTGGCGGAACTTAGTGAACTGCTGAAGAGCCCGGACATTCGCTGATCTCGATCACGCAGAGCGAATTGCACGTCGACGCCGCTGGCGTGGACAGGCGGACGTTGGTGGCCGTTCCGACGCACATTTGAAGGGGGTTGAATATGACGTCAGGTAACAAGATCCAGGGCGGCCTGCTGGCCTCGACCATCATCGCTTCCTCGGTCCTCGCGGCGTCGCCGGCTTTCGCCCAGGACACGCCGCCCCAAGATACCGCCGCAGAGCAAACTGCGCAGACTGGCGATGACCAAGCGATCGTTGTCACCGGCAGCCTGATCCGCAACCCCAATCTGGTCGCCTCGTCGCCGGTCAACGTGGTTAGCGAGAACGAGATCGACCTGCAGCAAGCGAACGTCGCCGAGGAGCTGCTGCGCGAGCTGCCGGGCGCGACCCCTTCGATCGGTTCCGCCGTCAACAATGGCAATGGCGGCGCTTCGAACGCCGACCTGCGCGGCCTTGGGCCGAACCGTAACATCATCCTGCTCGACGGCGCGCGCCTCACCCCCTCAGACATTGAGGGCCTTTTCGACCTCAACAACGTCCCTCTGGCGCTGATCCAACGGGTCGATGTGCTGACCGGCGGTGCCTCGACCACCTACGGCGCCGACGCGGTGTCGGGCGTGATCAACTTCATCACCCGCCGCGACTTCGCCGGCATCGACGTCAACCTCTCCGAGCAGATCACCGAACGGGGCGACGGCAACGTCTTCCGCGCCGACGTCACGATCGGCGCCAGTTTCGACGACGGCCGCGGCAACGTCGTGCTCTCGGTCGGCTATCAGGAGGCGGACGCCGTCTATCAGGGCGCTCGGCCCTTTTCTCTTTTTTCGCTTTCATCGGTAACCGGTGGTGGCGCTGGATCGGGTACATCTGTCCCGTCCCGTTTCACGGTAGGAACGATCGGGACTCGCCAAGTCAACGATGCCGGCACCGCCTTTCAGCCGACGGGCGCCTTCATCCCGTTCAACTTCAATCCCTACAACATCTTCCAGACACCATTCGAACGGTTCAATATCTACGGCGCCGCGCGCTATGAGATCAGCGACGCAATTGAAATTTACACGCGGGCGCTCTTTTCGAAGAACACGGTTTCCACCATCGTGGCACCGTCGGGGGCGCTCCCGAGCGTCGATGTCCGGATACCGCTAAGCAATCCTTTCCTGACGCCGGCCCTTCGCAACACGTTCTGTCAGGGCAACGGCATCGCCCAGGCCCAATGCGATCTTGCCGCAACGGCAACCTTACGGACCGACCCGAACTATCGGGAGGTAGACAGCCTACTTTTGCGGCGCTTCATCGAAGGAGGGCCGCGGCAATCGGACTATGTAACCAACTATTTCGATTACCGCTTCGGAGCGCGTGGCGGCATCACCGATACGATCGACTGGGATCTGTGGGGCAGCTATGGCGAAAGCGAGAATCTCGAGACCCAGACAGGCTATACGCTGTTCTCGCGGATACGGCAGTCGCTGTTGACGACGCGCGACGCTGCGGGCAATTTCGTCTGCCAGAATACGGCGAACGGCTGCACGCCGGTCAACTGGTTCGGGCCGCCCGGCTCGATCACGCCCGACCAGATCGATTTCCTCACCGAAGACAGCACGGTCCTGATCAGGGCGACGCTCGCCCAGGCCCGCGGCACGATCTCTGGCGACTTCGGATGGACCATCCCGTGGGCTGCTCAACCGGTCAGCTTTGCCGTCGGCGCCGAATTTCGCGAATACACCGCCCTGCAGCAGTCAGATTCTCTTTCCCAGGGCGGCGACCTCGGCGGCGCCGGCGGCGCGGAGCCCAACATCAATGGCGCATATAATGTCTATGAGGCATTTGGCGAGCTCATCGTGCCGATCGTGTCCGATCGGCCGTTCTTCGACGAGCTGACGCTCGAAGCCGGCATCCGTTATTCGAGTTACAACATCGACGCCGCCGGCTCCGAGGGGTTCAACACCACCACATGGAAAGTTGGCGGAAGCTGGGCGCCGATCGACGGCCTGCGCTTTCGCGGCAACTTTGCCCGGTCGGTCCGCGCGCCGAATATCGAGGAACTGTTCGAGCCGATCCGCACCCAATTGACCAATCTCAACGACGATCCATGTGCGACGTTCGACGAGTTTGGGGGTAGGCTCACCAGCAGGCCCCTCCCAAGCGGAACCCTTCGCGCGATATGCTTGGCACAGGGCGCCACGGCAACGACCATTGACCGCATCCCGCAGCCCAACGCCAGCCAAGCCAACTTCTATGGTGGTGGCGATGTCAATATTGAGCCGGAAACGGCGGACAGCTGGATCATCGGCGCCGTGTTCCAGCCGGATTTCATTCCCGGCCTGTCGCTGACGGTCGATTATTATCATATCCTGGTTACCAACGCGATCACACAGGCAACACCCGGCGACGCCATTTTCGCCTGCTTCGGCGATCCGAATGCCAGCGGGAATTATTCGCCCGCCGCCGGCGCGGAGAATAGCGAGGCGTGCCGGATCATTGGGCGCGACCGGCTGTCGGGCGCCCTGAGCGGCAATCCGCAGACCACCCCTGGCCTGTTCCTGCCGCGGACGAATTTGGGCCGCCTCGAGACGAGCGGCATCGATTTCACCGCCAACTATCGGCGCGACCTTGGCTTTGCCAGCCTTGCCCTCAACTTCGTGCTGAACTGGACCGAGCAATCGAGGTTCCAGGCAAGCCCGGACTCAATCAATCGTGACTGCGTCGGGCTTTACAGCACCAATTGCGGATCGGAGGCGACCGACGGAACCATCCAGCCCGAGTGGCAATGGTCGATGCGCACGACGTTCACGTTCGACAACATCGATCTGTCGCTCCTGTGGCGCCACATAGATGCGGTCGAATATGAATTCGCCGACACCGCGCCGCTGTTCCGCGGCACGCTGCCCGCTTCCGCCGGACCGGTTGCCGGTCAAGAGGTCGATTTCAATCGAATCCCCGCCTATGACTATTTCGATCTGACCGGCCGGTTTGCGATCGACGATCATTTGACGATCACCTTGTCGGTGCAGAATCTGTTCGACAAGCAGCCGCCGATCGTCGGCAGCGCTGCCGGCACCACCACCTTCAACAGCGGCAACACCTTCCCGTCGACCTACGATGCGCTGGGCCGCCGCTTCGTCGCGAGCGCGAGGATACGCTTCTAGGAGCCATGAGCGGCGGCAGGCGGCGCCTGCCCCCGCACGTGTTCGAGGATCCAAGATTTGCAGGCGAGGTGATCGTGACGAAGCTCTGCCAGCACCGCGGCGACATACTGAATAAAGTGATACAGTATATCGTGGACCACCCTTATGAGCATCTCAGCGTGCAGAGGATCGCCGATGCTTGCGGGCTCACGATTTGGCAGCTCCGCTACAATTTCGGCAATGTGGACCACCTGTTTCGGGCGACGGCGAACGCCCTGATCGGCCGCGTCGTCGAACGCACAGCCGGCCCGGCCAGTTCATCCGATCAGATGCTCGACGTCATCCATGCCTACGCGACCTTCCTGGCCCACCTGTTCGAAAGCGAGCCCTATCGCAATCTGATCTTCCTGCTCGTGCGCAACGGCCGCCATCATCGCTGGCTCGAACAGGCCTATGAACGCCGCGTGGTCGCGAAGATCTGCGCGGAGTTCGAAGCCCTGGTCGTCCGCGTCGGCGAACGGCGCGGCCTTCCCATTCTCCTGAAAGACGGCGCGGCCAAACGTCTCTACGGACAGCTGGAAACCGAATTCGTGTTGCGGCCAATGCTTCCCGCTGGCCGGGCGCGTGATCCGATGGATCGCAATACGGTGATCAGTAGCGCTGCGCGGCAAGCATTTGAGGCGACTTACGTCTTCGACTGGAAGGTTCCAACCGCCGCGTGAAGACGCGTTCAAAGGAGAAGGCTGTAGCCAAGCCAGCCTGATTGCAAAGGGCGCGTTCTAATCGTGCGCGAACGTGTGAGCCCACTTCGCCTCCATCGGTTATTGACCTGAGGAGACTCGAACATGCCCGACCTTCAAGCGCTGCCGATAGCAGCCGCCGCGGTTGTAGCCTTCTTAGGGGGTGCGGTCTGGAACAGCGTCTTCGCCACTGTTCAACTTCGGTTACGTGGCATTGACCCGACCGCCGCTCCTGATCAGGGCATACTGATCTGGCGGCTAGGCGGCGAGCTGTTGCGCTGCCTGATCACCGCCGCGACCTTCGCCGCCATGCTTTCGCTCGTCGCCCCGCCGAGCCTTCCCGCAGCGCTTGGCTTGGCCGCGCTGCTGTGGTTCGGCCTGCAGGCGGCGTTGCTCGCCGGAGCCATAATCTGGGAGAACTACGACCCGCGGCTGTGGGCTATTCATGCCGGCGACGCGCTCCTCAAGTTGCTGCTGATCTCAACGATTGTGACCCTGCTCAGCTAGCGCGCGACTGCGGCGCCACGAGCACCGGGTTTCCGACGCGCTGTTTTCGGTCCTTTTTTCGTTGAGAGCCGCCGCCGGCTTGATGCTGGTGCTGCTGCTCGCCCCCAGCCCATAACCGACAGCTCCTGGGTCAGCAGTCGCACCGCGCCCGTGAGTACGAAACCACTCTCAATGTTGCTCTGTTGCAACGGTCTTTCTTAAGAATCTGAAAGCGCCCATGGCGTGCCGGCTGGCACGTTCTTGGCCGTGTCGCAGCGTCCGCCAAATGAAACTGCGCCTAGGCTAAGTAGGGGGCACCATCATGAATGCTTTTGGTATTAGGGCGGCGACCCTTCGGTCTGCCGCTGTGGTCGCAATTGCCGCTGCAACGACCTCGCCCGCATGGGCCCAGTCGGAAGGTGATTCTTCGGTAGACGCTGCAGCTAGCCAGCAAGGCACACCTGCCGCGGCGAGCGCGGACGTTTCGGAGCCGGCGATTACCGTCACCGGCTCACGCATCCGCCGTCCGAACCTCGAATCGACGATACCAATCACCTCGATCGGCGGCGAACAGATCTTCCAGGGCGGCGACCCCAACCTCGGAGAGACGCTGAACGAACTGCCGCAGCTGCGCAGCACCTTCTCTCAGCAGAATCCGGGCGCCGGCATCGGGATCGCGGGTCTCAATCTGCTCGATCTTCGCGGCCTCGGCACGCAGCGCACCCTGGTGCTCGTCAACGGCCGCCGGCACGTCGCTTCCGACATTACGAACAATGCGGTTTCCACCGACATCAGCTCGATCCCGAACGACCTGATCGAGCGCGTCGACATCGTCACGGGCGGCAATTCGGCGATCTACGGCTCCGACGCGATCGCGGGCGTCGTCAACTTCGTGCTGCGTCGTAACTTCGATGGCCTCCAAGTCCGTGGCCAGGCCGGCATCGCGGAAGAAGGCTTCGGCGCCAACCAATTCATCTCCGTGATGTACGGCCGGAATATCGCCGACGGCGCCGGCAATATCACACTGCACGGCGAATATTCCCGGAACGAGCGCGTCTTCGCCTCCGACATTCCGGAGTTCCGCACCAACAACGGCTTGTTCGTGGTCGATACCGATTCCGGTGGCTTGCCCAACAACAGCGATGGCTTCCCGGACCGCATCTTCATCCGCGACGTCCGTCAGTCAACGATCAATCCCTATGGACTCACTCCGATCTCGCAGCGCACCGGCGGCACGCCGCTGTGTGGCGTCGGCACCGCGCCGAACAATGGCGGCCCGAACAACAATGGCACGCCCAACAACTGCAATTATATCTTCACGCCGGATGGTCGATTGATCGCGCAGACTGGCGCGCGCTTCGGCGTCGGCCCCAACGCCGCCTATATCGGCGGCAACGGTTCGACCGGCCGCGAAGGCAACACCCTTTCTGTGCTGCCGTTCCTCGAGCGGTACAACGCCAATCTGCTGGCCCGCTACGAGTTCAGCCAGGCGTTCGAAGTGTTCGCCGAGGCCAAGTTCACCCGTGTGAATGCGCTCGGCAACAATGCCGGCCCCTCGTTCATGCAGGGCCAGTTCACTCAATTCGACTTCCGCGAGCGGCCGCGGCTGGACAACCCGTTCCTCAACCCGGCGGACCGGACAACGCTCGCCGCGCTTATTCTGGCATCGGGCTGCAATACCGAACTGGCCGCCTGTCCTGCCGCAGGAAACCTGACTGCGGCGCAGCAGGCGCAGATCGCTGCTGGCACCTATCGGTTCCTGCTTGCGCGCAACCTGCTCGACATCGGTCTTCGCGATGAGAGCTTCCGGCGCGATACGTTCCGGGCCGTTGCCGGTGTTCGCGGCACGTTCAACACGGATTGGGGCTACGAAATCTCCGCCAATTATGGCCGGATGGAAGGGAGGACGACCACGGACGGCTTCATCGATCGCCAGCGCTTCGTGCTGGCAATGGATGCCGGCCGCGATCCAGTGGCTGGCACGATCCGCTGCCGCTCGCAATTCGATCCCGCCGCCGCGGTTCCGATCCAGCGCAGCGATCCGGTCTCCCTGGCGATCGCCGCGCGGAATGCGGCGCGCCTGGCGGCCGATATCGCCGCCTGCGTGCCCTACAATCCGTTCGGCGCCGCCAACAACCGAGCCTCGATCGATTATTTCGCGAGCCCCTTCTCTGTGGATTCCAGGCTTGAGCAGCTCGTGTTCTCCGGCTTCGTGTCCGGCGACACGAGCGATTGGTTCGAGCTGCCTGGCGGCCCGGTCCGGTTCGCGATCGGCGCCGAACACCGCCGAGAGCAGGCCTATTTCAACCAGGATGACTTCGTCACGGACGGCTTCACCAACGGTGTTTCCATCCCGCTGACCGATCCCGATCCGTTCGAGGTGAACGAGG
Source organism: Sphingosinicella sp. (assembly GCF_052388015.1). Classification (GTDB taxonomy): domain Bacteria; phylum Pseudomonadota; class Alphaproteobacteria; order Sphingomonadales; family Sphingomonadaceae; genus Allosphingosinicella. The sequence continues at coordinate 5,413 of NZ_JBQTIN010000169.1, read as the reverse complement.
TCTTCGCGGAGCTGGAGATCCCGATCCTGCGCGACCGGCCGTTCTTCCACCAGCTGACCGTCAGCGGCGCGGCGCGCGCGGCCTTCTACCAGGGCGACACGGGCACGGTCTGGTCCTACAACGCCAATCTCGTCTGGGCGCCGATCCGCGACATCCGGTTCCGGGCCAATTACAGCCGCGCCGTCCGCGCTCCGAACCTTTCGGAAACCTCGTTCCCGCAGGTGCCGAACTTCGCGACGGTTACCGATCCTTGCGAGCTCAACCAGATCAACACCACCTCCGCCAACCGCCGGCCGAATTGCATTGCCGCTATTGGCGCGAACCTTGGCTCGATCCGGGCCGGCCGGACCTATTCGCTCGGCATCGTCAGCGGCAGCAACCCCGACCTGTTCGAGGAAAGCTCGGATTCCTGGACGATCGGCGCGGTGATCCAGCCGCGGTTCATTCCGGGCCTGTCGCTGTCGGTTGACTACTACAACATCACGGTCAACGACGTGATCGTATCGGTCGCCGCGCAGACGATCATCAACAGCTGCTACGATTCGCCGACGCTGACCAATCCGTTCTGCCCGCTGTTCACCCGCTTCGCCGGTCCGGGCACGGGCCCGAGCGGCGAGCAGCCGGGCGAGATCCTGTTCAATTCGCTGCTGGTGGCCCCGCTCAATTTCGCCGCGCGCGAACGTGAGGGCATCGACGTCAATCTGAACTACCGCGTCAATCTCGGCGCGGTGCAGCTCAACAGCAGCCTGATCTACACGCACAACCTGACGATCAGCAATTTCCAGGATCCGGTGAACCCGAACTTCGAGAACCGCATCCTGGGCGAGATGGGCGATCCGGCGGACGAGCTGCGCTGGGACGTCGACCTGACCTACGGGCCCTTCACGTTTGGCTATCGGTTCCGGTTCATTGGGCCGATGTATGTCAACGCCTACGAGGACTTCAACGCCCTGAACACCGGCCAGCCCGGCGCGACCCCGCCGGGCGGCGGAGACGCCGACTTTGCAGAGCCGCGCAGGTTTCCTTCGGTCACCTATCACGACTTCCGCATCGAGTGGAACGTGACCCGCGGCAACGCGGGCAACGGCATGACCCGCGACCTGCGTTTCTACGTCGGCGTCGACAACCTGCTGGACCGCATGCCACCGCTCGGCTCGACCGCGACCGGCGTCGGCACTGCGATCTACGAGTTCCGCGGCCGCAACTTCTTTGCCGGCTTCCGTGCGCGGTTCTAGACCAGCGCCGAGAAGACTCCTTCCTTCGCGCCGGGCGTAATCATCTTGGCGCGAAGGAAGCCATTGCTTGCTGGTGCAATGATCGCTGGGTTCCAGCGACTAGCGGCGCCGTCATCGCCGCGACGGCGATCTTCATTGCGCTGCGATGAGAACCCATGCCTGCCTGTAATGTCAGGGGAAATTTTGCGCACGCTCGTTCGAGCCGACGCTTCGTCGTCGGGCGCCCGCATGTGAAAGCGGTCGGCAAGCACACCCAAGCGCGCCGTATTCGGCGGCTAGGAAGGCATATTTCTTGAAAGCTCACTGCTTCCGAGCTCGGCTAGGTAAGTAGGCCGAAAGTGTTTTTCGAGGACTGACAATGCGAAGCGCCGTCGCGCGATCTCCGACTCGTTCTGAATGCGATTGGGCCAATCGCAAGGGAATTCCGGCAGCCAAGCTGACAACAGTGCCGCCTCCCTTGACGGACAACGAGGGGATCGTGTTGGCCTTGGTAATCAATCGTCAGCCGGTGACGGCCTACCGACTTCTCCGCGAATGCCAGGACTCTCCGATCAATCATCGCAATCGAAGCAAGGGTAGCTTGTACCCCCTCGTTCGACGACTTTGCGAGCGCGGTGTCTTGCGCACCACACCCATCCCCACCGATGGTCGCGGCACTCTCCACCTCGAGAGCACAGCGGCAGGCATGCGCGTTGTTCAGGCTTGGGCGCTGGATATCAAGCCCTCCGATATTTTGATTAATGACCTGCTTCTGTCACGCCTTTGCGCCCTTCAATTCGCGGATCCGGGAGCCCGCCGCGACTGGATCGAAAAGGTTTGCGCCATGACGGAGCAAATGATTGGCGAGATTGAGCGTAAAAAATACGGGATGGATCCATTCTGGCTGCTCGCCTGCGACAGCAAGGTCGCCATGCTTCGATCTCACTTGCGATGGTTTCGATCTCTTCCGACGACGAGTTGATCTACACCACATAGCTGAGGGGGAAGCGCCATGGGGCCCCGAGGCGATCACCACCGATCGCCCGCGCTCCTATCGTGCGGCGATGCATGAGCTCGGGAATGTCGAGAAAACGCAGGTCGGACGCTAGCTTCGCGATACGCAAACAACCCCAAGAATTCGACAGCGGCCCGGGGCGCACAATTGTAGGTCTCGCTCGTCGATACAAACTCGTTGGGGAGGAGCCACGCTAGACCCATAACACGGTCAGCAGCCTTGCCAATTGGATCACGAAAGGGAAGTCTTTGATTATCTTCGCAAAATCCGCTGGCGTGAACGAGGTGACAGTCAGTGAGACGGCCGCAGCCCGGATTGCCTTTCTGGCGAGCCTTGGATCGCTTGTGACGCTTCTCGTTCTACACGTTGTCCGGCCGGACCTTGCGCCGTCACGACACATGGTCAGTGAATATGCCCTAGGGCCGTCGAACTGGTTGACTGCCCTCTATTTCCTCCTGCTCGCGACCGGATGTGCGGCGCTGCTGATTGCGCTCCTATCGGCGGTCCGCACGACCGGCGGGCGGATCGGTCTCGGCTTCCTGGGCTGCGCCGCCGTTGGCCTCGTCCTGGCCGCACTTTTCCCGATGGATCCCGTCGGAACATTGCCTGACAACGGCACGACATCGGGCATGATGCATGGCGTTGCGGGCGCGCTCGGCATGCCGACGCTAATTATTGCCTCGCTCATTCTCTCTTATGGGCTGCGTCGCCACCCGCTTTGGACTGCCTATGCCCGGCCGCTTCTAATTTTCGCACACCTCAGCTGGGTCAGCTCCGTTCTGATGGCGGTTCTGATTGCGACCGCGATGCAAGATAACGCGATTCGTCCTGACGCGATGTTCGGGTGGTCCAACCGTCTGCTTGTGTTCGCCTACGCAGCATGGATTATGACCGCAGCTTGGCCTCTTATGCTTGCGCGCCGGATCGTTGCGGACGGGCAGCTTTGACGAAGGCGCTGTGAAGCCTGCGAGCTAGATGGACTGGACTACGTGGTCATCTGCGCAGAGTGGCGATCATGGTGCGCCGGTGTCCCGCGGGGGGTCGCGGAGCTGGCCTAGAGAGCTCAAGGCAATTGTGCTCGTCTGGACTCGGCCTCTGGCCCGCTGGTCGCCACCGAGATAAGGCCGAGCAGCCATTCATGGCTTGGATTAGCATGTAGTATGAGCAAGTCTGACACAAGAATCCGTACGATATCGCGGCAGGAATTTAGGCAGTTTGTAGAGCTTCGTGTTCAGCCTCCCCTGCAATCTATCGCACTAAAATTCTGGGAACTGGTCGCACACGAGGCGCCGGAACTGGCCTTGGGAATGCGCGGTGGAACCGAGAAGTATATTCCCGTTCCAGTATGGCGGCTCGATCGAGATGTGATGGTGCTCAGTCCCAGTGCTGCCGCGCTCACGATCTCATTTGCCAATGGTGCGCTTTTTGATGATCCAGAAGATCGTCTCGGTGGAGCGGGCAAGGTTTCGCGAACCCTCAAGTTGCGTTCAGCGTCCGACCTTGAGGGGCCGTCGATCGTGAGCTTCTTGCGCCAGGCCGTGCAGCACCGCTGACCGGGTTCCGGATCCACCCATATGGTTCTGTCAAAGCAACGTGACGTGCGGGGCAGGGGCAGCTAGCCGGCCGCGATGTCCAGGCCGTCGAACCCGTTCCGCTATTTCAACTCATCGCCTGAGGTCATCCGCCTGATGGTGCCAAATTGGAAATCAGCTCACGCAGCGGTTTGACAGTGCCCCGTCGACAGATACGCTCATGGCGTACGTTCAGCATCTAATGGTCGAGCGAGCTGTAGCGCCCCGAACGCTTCGGAGGCGTGTCGCCTGTCTCCGTGGCTTTTACAAAGAGTTGGCACGAACGGCCGGCATCACCCAATCGCCGTTCATCGGCTTGGAAATGCAGCTACCGCGGCCGCGCTCCCTGCCACGAGGGCTACCGCGCGCGGACACCAAAAAATTGGCAGATAAAGCAGGGCGCGCTTGTGCGGACCACAGTCTTCCACTCACGCAAAAAGCTTTTCCCGCCGCCGTACTCCTACTCATTTCGGTAGGCCTAAGAGTTGATGAACTCGTCCAATTGAGGCCCAGCGATTTTGATGCCGACATCGGCGCTCTTCGCGTGCGTCATCGAGAAACACCAGCCGGTGCGGCTGTTCGCGCATTCGCGGCTGACGATCAGCCTACCAAGCCTGGCGCGCCTCGGCGACGTCAGCGCGCTCGGCTTCGCTCGCCACCAGGCTTTTTTTAAGCTGTAGCCCTGCGCGATCAGGAACCGCGACAGCGAGGCGGGATGCACCGACACCTGCCGCTCACTCGCCAGCCGGGCGGCAAGCTCGGGCAGGGTGATGTCCTTCTGCGCCTAGACCCAGCCGATCAGCGGCGCGAGCTTGCCGCCGCCGGGGCGCCGTCCTTGCCGCGCGAGCGCCACCGAACCCGTCCGCGCGATTCGGACCCCGGTGCTCGCGCTTACCCCAAAGCGCCGCGCCGCCGCCCGACGCGACCGGCCATCCGCGATCTCACCATGAATCCGCTCGCAAAGGTCACCCGAATACGCTCTGCCCATGATCCACCTCCAAACACGTGAATCACAAACCAGCGCCAAAGGGAATCCCACTCGATTCAGCTTTGCAGCACGACGCTCTAAGGTGCCTGTTTGAAGTCACGTCCAACCATATCGATAAATGTTCAAACGAGGTTGGACGGCGTCCATCTGCGATCCGCCAAGTGACAACCTTCGAGGTGCCGTCGGCCTCCTGCAGTATTTGGCTTAGGGTCAAAGTTAGGGTCAGAAGCGCGGCGCACTGCTCCCACACTAAGAATCAAACGCCTAATAATGACATTCGAATTCCTCCGTCTCCGCCACCTTCATCTTGCCGGCCGCCATCCTGCATCGCGCGCCCGTCGTTCGTCGGCGGCGTCCAGCGGCTCGCCCGCCATCATCTCCTGCGCGGCCTGAAGGATGAGCGGCGCTTCCGCGCCCGCCTGTCGGTAGTCGCCGCGCGGCGACGCCGAGGCGGCGGCGGTCGCGATCATGCGCCAGTCGTCGCCCTCACGGCAGGCGAGGCCGGAGATGTTCGCGCTGGCGAAAGTTCGGCACAGCGAGCCGTCCGCGCGCGCAAAGCTCACGCCGATTCGGGTCGTCGCGTCGGCTTGCTGGGCGGAGGCGAGTTGCGTGCTCAGCGCCTCGG
>NZ_JBQTIN010000168.1:0-16392 GCF_052388015.1 Sphingosinicella sp. | reverse complement strand
GCGATGACCGAGCCGGGTGCGGGATCGGACCTGCAGGGCATCCGAACCACCGCGATCGCGGATGGCGGCGATTATGTCGTCAATGGCTCAAAGACCTATATCACCAATGGCCAGCATGCCGATCTGATCATCGTCGCCGCCAAGACCGATCCGAGCGAGGGCGCGAAGGGCATTTCGCTGGTGCTGGTGGAGTCGGATCGCCCCGGCTTCCAGCGCGGGCGGAACCTCGACAAGATCGGCCTGCACGGCCAGGACACGTCGGAGCTGTTCTTCCAGGACGTCCGCATCCCCAAGGGCAATCTGATCGGCGCGCCCGGCATGGGCTTCGCCTACATGATGAACCAGCTCCCGCAGGAGCGGCTGCAGATCGCGGTCGGCGCCCAGGCTTCCGCCCAGCGGGCGTTCGACGAGGCGGTGAGGTTCACCAAGGAGCGCAAGGCGTTCGGGCGGACCGTCTTCGAGTTCCAGAATACCCGCTTCACCCTCGCCGATTTGAAGGCCAAGCTCCAGGTCGGCTGGGCCCATCTCGATTGGGCGCTCGCCCGGCACATGACCGGCCAGCTCGCCGCCGACGAGGCGAGCGCCGCCAAGCTCTGGCACACGGAGCTCCAGTTCGAGGTCTGCGACGCCGCGCTCCAGCTCCACGGCGGCGCCGGCTATATGAACGAATATCTGATCGCCCGCCTCTGGCGCGACGCCCGGGTCACCCGCATCTTCGGCGGCACCAACGAGATCATGAAGGAAGTGATCGGCCGCGCGATCTAGGCTTTGTGCTCGCGTTGGAAGGCCACCGCGGCACCCAGCAGGCCGGGCTCCTCCGTCGTCGCGAGCACGACCGCGGTGCGCTGCATCCGATCCCGATATCGCCCTTTGGCGGTGAAGCGGGCCTCGAACGCCGGCGCGCGGAGCAGAGGGGCGATGCGGTTGGCGAGGCCGCCGGTGATCGCGACCCCCATCGATCCCTGCGCCAGCGCGATGTCGCCGGCCGCCGCGGCGAAGCAGCGGATGAAAATCTCCAGCGCGCGCGCGGCGATGGCGTTCTCGCCGCGCATCGCCGCGGTCCATAATTCGCCGGCTTTCATCGGATCCCACTCGCCGCCGCCCAGATAGCGGTGGATGTCGATCAACCCCGGCCCGGACACGATCCGCTCGACCGAGGCGCGGCCGTAGCGGGCGACGAGCGCGTCGGCCAATCCCTCTTCCTCCGGGTCGAGCGGCGATAAGCCGATATGAGAAGCTTCGGTCTCGATGATACGCACCGCTCCGTCGCGTTGATCGAGGATCGCGACACCGAGACCTGTGCCAGGCCCCATCACGGTGACCACGCCGTTTTCCGGCAGCTGTTCGGACCCGCAAAGCGGGATCAGCTCGTCCCGGCCGAGGATCGAGACCGCGTGCGAGACCGCGCCGAAATCGTTGAGCAGAGTCAGCCGGTCGAGTCCGAGATCGTCGGCGATCGTGTGGCGCGGGATGCGCCAGTCGTTGTTCATGAAGCGGAGCATTTCGCCCTCGATCGGCGCGGCGACGCCGAGCGCCGCGTCGCGCGGCAGTTCGCCGCCTTCTTCCGCCGCGAACTTCGCCCATGCCGCGGCCAGCCCCGGCAGCTCGCGCGAGCGGTAGCGCCGCATCGGCTCGACCTGCGGGCGCTGCCCTTCGCTCAGCTCCGCGATCGCGAGGCGGCAATGCGTCCCGCCGATATCGCCGACGACGATGCGGGTCACCGGTTGCGCCGCCCTTCGATCAGCGCGTCGACCAGGCTCGGATCGGCCAGCGTCGAGGTATCGCCCAGCGCGCCATAATCGTTTTCGGCGATCTTCCTCAGGATGCGGCGCATGATCTTGCCCGATCGGGTCTTGGGCAGCGCCGGCGTGAAATGGAGCAGATCGGGCGACGCGATCGGGCCGATCTCGCTCCGCACCTGCTGGCGGAGTTCTCCCTCCAGCGCGCCGCTCGGCTCCACGCCCACATTCAGCGTCACATAGGCGTAGATGCCGGTGCCCTTGATGTCGTGCGGATAGCCGACCACCGCCGCCTCGGCGACCAAGGGGTGGGAAACCAGGGCGCTCTCCACTTCCGCAGTACCGAGCCGATGGCCCGAGACGTTGAGCACGTCGTCCACCCGGCCAGTGATCCAGTAATAGCCGTCGGCGTCGCGGCGGCAGCCGTCGCCGGTGAAATATTTGCCTTTGTAGGCCGAGAAATAGGTTTGCACGAAGCGCTCGTGATCGCCATAGACGGTGCGCATCTGGCCGGGCCAGGAGCGGGCGATGCACAAATTGCCTGAGGCTTCGCCCTCCAGCAGCTTGCCCTCGCCGTCGACCAGTTGCGGTTCGATGCCGAAGAACGGCCGGCCGGCCGAGCCCGGTTTCATCGCATGCGCGCCGGGCAGGGTGGTGATCATGATCCCGCCGGTCTCCGTCTGCCACCACGTATCGACGATCGGGCAGTTTTCCTCGCCCACGACACGCCAGTACCAGAGCCAGGCTTCGGGGTTGATCGGTTCGCCGACCGTGCCGAGCAACCGGATCGACGAGCGGTCATGCTTCTTCACCGGCGCCTCGCCCTCGCGCATCAGGGAGCGGATCGCGGTCGGGGCGGTGTAGAAGATGTCGATCTTGTGCCGCTCGACCACGTCCCAGAAGCGGCTGGAATCGGGCTAGTTGGGCACGCCCGCGACCATGAAGCTGGTCGCGCCGTTGGCGAGCGGGCCGTAAACGACATAGCTGTGGCCCGTCACCCAGCCGACATCGGCGGTGCACCAGAAAATCTCGCCGGGCCGATAGTCGAAGACATAATGGAAGGTGGTCGCGGTCCACACCGCATAGCCGCCGGTCGTGTGCAGCACGCCCTTCGGCTTCCCGGTCGAGCCCGACGTGTAGAGGATGAAGAGCGGGTCCTCGGCACCCATCGGCTCGCAGGGGCAGTCGCCCTCGGCGGCAAGTTCCTCAAGCCAATGGTCGCGGCCGGGCCGCATCGCCACGTCATTGCCGGCGTGGCGTACAATCAGCACCGCCTCGACGGGTGACGGCTGCTCCAGCGCGGCGTCGACATTGGCCTTGAGCGGCACCAGCTTCCCGCCGCGCGTTCCCCCGTCGGCGGTAACAACCAGTCTGCTGCCGCAATCCTCGATCCGGCCGTGCAGCGCTTCCGGCGAGAAGCCGCCGAAGACGACGCTGTGGATCGCGCCGATCCGCGCGCAGGCCAGCATTGCCACCGCCGCTTCGGGGGTCATCGGCAGATAGAGCGTGATCCGGTCGCCCTTGCGGGCGCCGAGCGCCTTCAGCGCGTTCGCCATCCGCACGACTTCGGTGTGCAGCTCGGCATAGGTCAGCCGCCGCGTGACGCCGGGCTCGTCCCCCTCCCAGATGATCGCGACCTGGTCGGCACGATCGGGCAGATGCCGATCGACGCAATTATGACACAGATTGAGAATACCGTCCTCGAACCATTTGATTTCCACCGGATCGTAGGACCAGTTCGCGATCCTTGCCGGCGCCTGATTCCAGTCGATCCGCCGCGCCTGCTCGGCCCAGAAGCCGTCCGGATCTTCGAGCGATCGGCGATAGAGCGCCGCATATTGCTTGGCGGTGCAATGCGTGTCCCGGGTCGCGCTTTCAGGGGGCGGGATCGTCTCGGCCATGGCGTCGGCATAACCCCGGCGCGGAACGGAAACCAGCCGCGGCGGTTGAACTGAGAGTGCAACGGCCTATCTCGGCAGAGGCGCGGGGGGTCGCGTTCGCGTTGCGGCGCGGCCATCGTTTCGGTAGCGCACGGTCCGCCTTGCGGCGAGATGCCGTATTAGCTATATAATACAGCCTGAGTTTGTGTGGGATTTGAGAACGCCGCATCGTGACGACTATCGCCATCTCTGACGAACGGCCTGACCTGCTGGCGTTGCTGCGCGACCATTGGCGCGCCGGCGTCGCCTCGCTGCTGATCGCGGTGCTTTTCGTCATCACGCTGGTGGGCATCGTTCGCCGCGATCCGTCCGCAGACGCCGCTTTCTATGCCGAGGCGGCGGCAACGCCGGCGGTGCGCGAGGAGCTGCGCCGTGCGACCCTTGCGACCTCGGCGACCGCGCTGCGCCAGGTCAGCGTGCAGGACGCGCTGGCGATCAACGAGTCGATCCCGACCGCCAATGTCGCCAATCCGGCCGCGCGGCCCTTCCTGATGAACGGCGCAGGCGATGCTGAGCGGCTCCGCGCGCTCGATTGCCTGACCGCCGCCATCTATTATGAGGCCGCCAACGAATCGACCGACGGTCAGCGTGGCGTCGCGCAGGTGGTGCTGAACCGCGTTCGCCACCCCGCTTATCCCTCGACGGTTTGCGGCGTCGTCTTCGAAGGCGCGCGGCGCTCCACAGGCTGCCAGTTCAGCTTCTCCTGCGACGGCTCGCTCCGCCGCACACCGATGCCGGCGGTGTGGAACCGGGCGCGTACGGTCGCCGATGCGGCGCTGAATGGCTTCGTCTATGCGCCGGCCGGCTGGGCGACCCATTATCATGCCAATTATGTCGTGCCTTACTGGGCCTCGAGCCTGGTCAAGACGGTCACCGTCGGCGCCCACATTTTCTATCGCTGGCGGGGCGGCTGGGGCCGGCCGCCGGCCTTCCTGAACCGCTATCGCGGCGCCGAGCCGGCGATCGCCTGGCGCGGCGGCTTCGGCCAGCCGACGATGCAGGAGCGGGCGCTTGCCGCTGCGGCCGGCGGTGATCGGGACGCGCTCGCGGCGGCGGCCGCGCGGGAAGCGATGGCGCAGGGCGGCTCGGTCGACAGCTTCCAGCGCGCCGTGCTGCGCCGCTACGAGCCGATGCAGCGCGGCGCGGCGACCGAGCTCGCCCGCGAGCAGATCCGCGCCAATCCGGCGATGACCAACAGCCAGCGCTGGGCGCTGACCGGCGATGATCAGCAAGCCGCGGCTCCGCAGCAGCGCCCGCTCGGCCGCTGGGCCGCGCCGTCCGCCGACGAGAATCCGCCGCCGGCGGTCGTTGCCCCACCCGCGCCGGGCGGCGCCGCGCAGACACCATTGCCGCTCGACTAGCTGTCGCGTCGCGTCCCGGCGCGATAGGATGAGGCGATGAACCCGATCTTCGCCGAGCAGCCGACATCGATCTTCGAGCATATGTCCGGGCTCGCCCGCACCCATGACGCCGTGAATCTGGGCCAGGGATTCCCCGATTTCGGCTGGCCCGACGATGTCGTCGCCAAGGCGGCCGAGGCGCTGACCTCCGGCTCGAACCAATATCCGCCGATGCGCGGCCAGCCGGCGCTGCGCGCGGCGGTCGCGGCTTATTACGGCCGCCGACAGGGGCTGGCTGCATCGCCCGATCAGGTCGTCGTCACGTCCGGCGCAACCGAAGCGATCGCCGCCAGCCTGCTCGCCCTCATCACGCCCGGCGACGAAGTGGTGCTGATCCAGCCCCTTTACGACGCTTATCTGCCACTGGTTCTGCGCGCCGGAGGCATGCCGCGCCTTGCCCGGCTGACGCCGCCCGGCTGGCGGCTGACCGAGGAGGCGTTGTCGGCCGCGTTCACGCCCCGCACGCGCCTCGTCCTGTTCAACAATCCCCATAACCCCACCGCCCGCGTGTTCGATCGCGAGGAGCTGGCGATCCTCGCCGATTTCTGCATCCGCCACGATGCGCTGGTGCTATCGGACGAGGTCTGGGAGGAGCTGGTCTTCGACGATGCCGCGCACGTCCCGCTCGCCGCGCTGCCCGGCATGGCCGAGCGGGTGGTGAAGGTCGGGTCAGCCGGCAAGATCTTCTCGCTGACCGGCTGGAAGGTCGGCTGGGCGGTGGCGCCGCCGGCGCTCGCCGAGACGATCGCCAAGGCGCACCAGTTCGTCACCTTCACCACCGCGCCGAACCTGCAGGCGGCGGTCGCTTACGGTCTCGGCAAGGAAGACGGCTATTTCGAGCGGACGCGCGCCGCCTTCTCGGTCGCGCGCGATCGGATGCGCGCCGGGTTGGGACAGGCAGGCTATTCCGTGCTGCCGGCCGAGGGCACCTATTTCATGACCCTCGATCTCGCCGCCTCCGGCATTGCGCTCGACGATCGCGCCTTTTGCGAGCGCGCCGTCGCCGAGGCCGGCGTCGCCGCGATCCCGCTCTCCTCGCTTTATGCCGAGGCGCCGGTCGACACGACGATCCGTGTCTGCTTCGCTAAGACCGACGCGACGATCGACGCCGGGGTGGAACGGCTGGCGACAGCGCGGCGGCTATTCGCGGTCTAGCTCGCCGTCCCGATAGCGGGTTTCGATGAAGCGGTGCTCGACCACGAAGCTGGAATTCCGGCACGCGTCGAGGTTGCGGCAGATCTCGGCCAGCTCGTCGGCGACGATGTCGAGGCTTTCGCTGATTCGCCGGCTATTCTCCGATGCGGCGCCGCGCTCGCCTGGCGGCAGCGCCAGCCAGGAATCGACCAGCCGCGGCAAATGGCCGCCGATCAGCCGGCGGGCCTCGCCCGCGATCGGCTCGTTGGCCCGCAGATTGGCGAGATGCGGCTGCAGCTGGCTCAGACGCGCCAGGATCTGGTCGGCCGCCGGCAGTGCCGCGCGCGGCAGGTCTGACGCGCGGTCGGCCAGATATTCGCCGCAACGGTCGGCGAGCGTGGCGAGCGGCATGCGCTGCAGCGCCTCCTCGTGCGAAATCGCCGGCTCGCGCCGCCGCGAGCCGCGCGTCGGGAAGCTGAGGCTGACCAAAGCGGCGAGGAAGAAGGCGGGCAATGCGATCAGCCAAGTGAAGAACCCCACCGAGGCGCCGGCGATGCTGGCGATGATCAGGGAGAAGATCAGGCCGATGAAGATGATCGCCGCGCGCCGTCCCCGGCCGAACGCCTCGCCGAAGCCGCGCCGCACCCGGCGCATATGCGCCTGACGCGCGGCATTGCTGCCGATCTGCCGCATCAGGAAGTCCTCGGTCTCGACGAGGACGCGCTCCAAATCCCTGCTCATTGCGGCGGGGCGGTCTCCCCGCCGTCCTTGTAGCGGCTCTCGATGAACCGCCCTTGCGTCTCGAACGCGTTGAGGTCCTCGCGCGCCAGCCGCCGGCCAAGATCGTCGAGCGCCGAATTGGCCGCATCGAGCCCCTGGATCAGGCGCTGATCGACCGTCAGCCCTTCGCCGTCCCGCTCGCCGCGATAGGCTTCGGGCACGCGCTCGTAGCGCTCGATCAGCTCCGGCAGGTGCTTGCCCATCAGCCGCCGTGCGTCCTGCGCCAGCGGGTCGAGCTGGTTGGTGTCGCCGAGCCGGCTCTCCAGCAGCGGCAGCTGGCGGCTGATCGCGTCGATCCGGCTGGCCGCCGGGGCGGGAAGGGCGGGCCGCTTGCGATCGAGCAAGGTGCCGAGCCGCTGCACCACCGCATGGTTCGGCATGTCTTCCTTATAATCGACGATCGGCCGCTCGCCCGGCCACATCGAGAAGGTGATGACGGCGAGGAACATCAGGCTGAACACGATGAACAGGCCGGTCAGCCCGATGCCATTGAGGATGAGGCCCGCGATCACCGCGCCGGTCAGGATCACCGCCGAGGCGATGGAGATGTTGGCGACCTTGCGGCCGATCGCCAGCGCCCCGCGCGACACCTGCCGCGCCGCCGCCTCGCGCGCCGGCGCGCCGCGATCGATGCGGCCCATCACCTCGTCGAAGCGGGCGATCGCCTGGTTGACCTGGCGGGACGTGCTCATCGGGCCGGGCTAGCCCTCCAGTGCCGTGAACGGGCTTTCGGCGGTGGTGCCGATCTGGCGGTTCTGCTCGACGCCTTCGGCGCGGGCGATATAGCCCTTGCTCTTCTCGACTTCCTTGCCCAGCGTCTCGACCGTCTGCTTCATGTTGCCGAGCGCCTCGATCTTGAAGCGGTCGATCGTGTCCATCGTGTCGTAGATGTTCTGGAAGGCGCGCTGGAGCGTCTCCAGCGGGATGGTGGCGCTCGCGGCCTGCTTGTGAATCTCGCCGGTCTGGCTCTTGAGCAACTCGCCGGTCCGCTCGATCATGTTCGCGGTCGTCGTGTTGAGCGCGGTGATCTGGTTCAGCACCAGCCGCTGGTTGGTCAGCGCCTGGGCGACCGTGACCGCCGTGCGCAGCGCCGAGACGGTGGTGGTGGAGGCGCGGTCGACGCCCTTCACCAGCTCGACATTGTTCTTCTTGACCAGATCGAGCGCCAGATAGCCCTGCACGGTCACCGCCATCTGGGTCAGCAGATCGGTGGTCCGCTGGCGGGTGTAGAACAAAGCGGTCTCGCGGATCGCCTTGGCTTTGGCCGGCTCGGTCGCGTCGAGCTCGTTCGCCTTGTCCTCCAGCTTCTGGTCGAGCGTCTTGGAGATGTGGATCATCTGCTCGAGCTTGCCCATCGTCTTCCACATATTGGCGCGCTCGACGTCGATCGCCGCATTGTCCTTGAGCAGCTCGTCCTTGCCGGAGCCCAAAGCGTTCAGGATCGACGCGATATGGGTCTGCGCCGACTGGTATTTCATGAAATAGCCGCGCAGCGAATTGCCCCACGGGATGATCCCGAACAATTTGCGCGGCTTGACGCCCCGGCCGGGGTCGAGCTCCTCGACCGTCTTCCTGAGCTCGGTCAGGTTCGCGCCGATCCCGGTGTCCTTGTCGATCGCCTTCACCGGCCGGTCGAGGAAGCGATTCGAATGGCCCGCCGCTTCCATGATTTCCCGGCGGCCCATCGTCGTCAGCTGATCGACCTTCTTGCCGAAATCCGGCGAATTGGCGTCGAGCGCGACCAGCTCGTTGATGAAGCCGTCGACCTTCTCCTCCAGCTCGCTCTTCTGCTCGTCCTTGAGCGGCACCAGGCCGGCGGCCTGGGCGGGCGCCACGTTCTGCAGCGCCGCGGGCGGGTCGAGCGTCAGCGTGCTGGCGGTCTCGGTCGTCGTCTCGGTCTGGGTGGCCATGTTAAGTCCCCGTCTCCTTTGTCCGCGCGAGATTGGGGGTTCGCGCCCCCAAGCGCAAGGGAGAAAGTGTATTATTTCACTAAGTCACCGTGTCCGACGCCCGCCTCGCCGACCGCCGACGCCAAGCTCGGCGAGCAGGTGTTCCATCCCGTAGGCGTGGCGCAAGGCGGCGGTGACCGCGGCGGTGGTAACGAGCACCGAGCGGTTGACCTCGGGGTCATAGCCATAAGCGTTGCGCTGGGTGAGGACGGTGGAATCGAAGTTCGCGCCGACGATCTCGCCCGCCGCATTGACCGCCGGCGATCCGGACGAACCGCCGATCGTGTCGGTCGAAGCGGAGACGTTGAGGACGGTATCGGCCGGGATGCGCGGTCGGGCGGCGGCAAGGCGCGGCGCGAGGTCGAAGGGTTCGGCCCCGGTCGCTCGGGCCCAGAGGCCGGCGAAGGTGGTGCGCGGCTCGACGGTGCGCCCTTCGCTGGTCCAGCCGCGAATGCGGCCGTAAGTCAGGCGCAGCGTGCCGGTCGCGTCGGGATAGAGGCTGGTGCCGTAGGCCGCGAAGCGGGCACGGGCGAGTGCCTCGCTCGCCCGGTCGGTCGCCGCCTGGACCCGGTCCTCATAGTCGCGCCGTGCGCCGCGGGTGACCGGCTGGATCGCGAGCACGAAACGAATCAGCGGATCGTCCGAGGCCTCGACGGCGGCGAGGCCGCCCTCCCACAGCGCCCGGCGCACCGCCGGGTCGCCCAGCCGCGTGCCGGACATTACCCGCCGCGCCAGCGCCTCGGGCGATTCATCGCCGAGCAGCCGGCGGATGCGCGGATCGTCGACGGTCAGAATCTCGCGCGTCTTTTCCAGCCACCAGCTCAGTTGCAGCGTATCGAGCGCCGGATAGGTCGGCCGCTCGGCGAGCACCTGGCGCTGCACGGCGGGCAGCCGCGCCTCGCCATATTCCGCCAGCCGCTCGGCGCTTGGACGCGCCCGCTCCTGCGCCGCGCGGACGATCTGGTTGGCCCAGGTGAACAGCTGCGACCCGCCGGCGGCCCGCGTTTCGAGCATGTAGAAGGCGGGATAGAGCCGGCGCGTTTCGGCTTGCAACGCGGCGAGGTCGGCCCAGGGATCGCCGATCTCCCGCGTCAGCTCGGCATTGCCGGCGACGCGGCGGCGGAAATCGGCCTCCGCCGCTTCGCGACCCGCCATGAAGCGCGCGTCGATCAGCGCCCGCATTCGCCCGATCCCGCGCTTGTAGCTGTTCTCGATCCCGCTCAGCGCGTCGGCCGCGATGAACCGGTTCTCGGCGCTCTCCTCGCGGAACCGGATCAGCCGCCCGCGCAGCTCGGACCAGATCAACTGCTCGAGCGGCAGCGTCATGTCGCGCACCGTCATCAGCTGCGCCTGGGTTAGCAGCCGCTGGGTGGCGCCGGGGCTGCCGGCGACGAAGACCGGCTGCTCCGGCGTCGGCGGCGCCTCGGTCCAGCGGAAATGGTTCGGCGTCGAGACCGGCGCGTCATTCTCGTAGATTCGGATCAAAGCCGCATCGAGGCCGAAGCGCGGGAAGCTGAAATTGTCGAGGTCGCCGCCGAACGCCGCCGCCCGATGCTCCGGCGCGAAGGCCAGGCGGACGTCGGTGTAGCGGCGGTAGGTGTAGAGCTTGAACTGGCCGCCGCGATAAAGGGTCACGACCTGGCAGCGGCGGGTTTCGTCGCGGCCGCAGGTCTCACTCTCGATCCGTCCCGCCTCGGCGTCGCGCGCCTGGGTGAAGGCCTGGCCGGAAAGGCCGCGCCCGGCCGCCTGCATCCGCGCCGTCACGTCGTCGATACCGGTCAGTACCTCGATGATCATGCCGGGGCACCGACGCTCCTCGGCGCGGCTCGCCGGGGTGAAGCCGAGCACGGCATAGTCCCGTTCCGGGGTCGAGAGGTTCGCGACGCAGGTGGCGACGCAATGCTCGTTGGTGAGGATCAGCCCTTCGGCCGAGACGATGCCGGCCGAGCAATTGGACGTCCGTGCCGACGCCATGCGCACCCGGTCGAGCCAGGCTTGGTCGATCCGCGTGCCGAGCGCCCGGTTTGCCGCCGCGATTGGGAAATTGTCGAAGGTCCACATACCTTCCTCGGCGGCAGCGGCGGTCGAGGCGAGCAGCAGGGATACGAAAAGGATGCGGCGCATGGGCAAGCTCCGGGGCAGGTTCGGCGTTCGCCTAGCACCGCCCGGCGACCGCCGCCATGCGCCCTTGCTCGGGCTTGCCTATCGCTGTGCGCGGGTCGCGTCGGCGACGATCAGGCTCGCCATCGCGGCCGCCGCCCGCGCCATGCTGCCCGAGAAATGCTCGCGGCTGACCTTGCGCAGCGCCGCCTCGCCGTGCCGATCCACCGGCGCCGGCGCGTAGAGAAACTTGCGCCCATGGCGGTAGCGGACCAGCACACCCTTGACTTCCAGCCGGCGCAGCATCGAGCGCACCGCTGCATTGCTGATCGGATCGGGCAAGGCGGTCTGGATCTCGGACGCGCTTGCCTCGCCGAGCCGGCTGACGATTCCAGCGAGCTGTCTTTCCCGCGGCGGCAGCCGCCGCAGCAAGGCGGGGTCCGCGTCCTCCGTATCGATGATGGGGGAGAGCATGATCGCCTCGAAAGAACGCCGACCCTCGGCCCGGAATGACGGCCCGCCCGCGGCTGCGCCATGACCGCTCGTGCTTATGACTTGATCGGGCTTGCGTTTTTCGACCGGTAACGCGTCGATTTCGATCAAATGCCTGCTACAATTGTAGCGAGTAAGCTGGCGTTCAGCTTCGCCGCGCAACATTGTCGATGCCTGACAGGGAGAGCATGAATGGCGTTCTTCTCGCCGCTGGAACTGCTTCCGATCGCGCAGCTCACCCCGGTTCCTTTATGCCATTCGGACGGTCTCGATATCGCCAAGCCTTCGACCCGGCGCGACATCTTTCGGCGGCTCGAGCGCGCCCGCGCCCATCTTCACGATCATCTCGACCGCAGCGTCGCGCTCGCCGAATTGGCCTCGGTCGCGCGGCTCTCGCAATTCCATCTCGCCCGCTATTTCAAGCGCGCGTTCGGGGAGGCGCCCGTCTCCTATCACCGCGCGCTCAGGCTGGAGCGGGCGGCGCGCTTCCTGGCGGCGGGCAGGGGCTCGGTCGCCCAGGCGGCGGAGCTGATCGGCTATTCGGACGCGGTCGCCCTGAGCCACGCCTTCCGCAAGCATTTCGGCGTGCCGCCGCAACGTTATGCGATGACGGCGCGCGAGGCCGGCTAGACGTCCGGCAGGGTCTGCGCCGCTTCGCCCCAGCCCTTGAGCGCCCGGCTCGCGGCGCGCTCGATCAGGGTCTTTCGATTCTTGACGGTGAAGGCGTTGCCGCCGGCGAAATCCTCCAGCTCGTCCCAGTTGATCGGCGCGGCGACCGGCGCGTTATCTCGCGCCCGGGCCGAATAAGGCAGGATCGCGGTCGATCCGCGCTGGTTCCTCAGATAATCGATGAAGATCTTCCCCGCGCGCTTCGCCTTCGAAAGCGTCGCGGTGAAGCGCTCCGGCTCGGCCTCGGCGAGCGCCATCGCGAAGCGCTGGGCGAAATCCTTGACCGCCGGCCATTCCGCGTCCGGCATCAGCGGCGCGATGATGTGCAGGCCCTTGCCGCCGGTCAGCATCGGAAAGGTGGTGAGGCCGATGTCGGCAAGATGACGGCGGATGTCGTGCGCCGCTTGTCTCACCTTGTCGAAGCCCAGGCCCTCGTCCGGGTCGAGATCGAACACCAGCCGGTCCGGCCGCTCGACATCGGCGACTTGGCTGCCCCAGCCGTGGAACTCGATCGTTCCCATCTGGACGCAGGTCAGCAGCCCCGCCGCGTCCTCGACATAGAGATAGTCTTCCGTGCCGCCGTCCTTCTCCTTGATCGGGACGTGATGGACGTGGGGCCCGAAGCTGCCGCTGTCATGTTTCTGGAAGAAGCATTTGCGCGCCCGGCCCTGGGGGCAGCGGACCAGGCTGACCGGCCGGCCCGCCAGCCATTCCAGCATCAGCGGCGCAACCGCGCGGTAATAATCGGCGAGGCCGCCCTTGGTGACTTTCGACTCCGGGAAGATCATCCGGTCCGGATTGCTGATCTTCACCTCATCCGCCGCCTCGGCCGGCGCGGCCGCGGCCGTCTCCTTCACCACCTGCTGGGCCGGCTTGTCGCCGCGAAGGCCGAGGAAGCTCGCATGGCGGACGACATTGTCGGCCGTGAACTCGGCGAACGCAATCTCCGCGACCAGTTTCGGCTTCACCCAGCGCGCGCCCCGCGCCTCGGCCCGCGGCACTTCGACCGGCGCCGTCTCGACGGCAAGCGCATCCAGTTTATCGCGCAGATCGTTCTGCGTCGCCTGGCTGAAGCCCGTCCCGACCTTGCCGGCGTAACGCAGCCTCCCACCCTCGTTCAGGGCCAGCAGCAGCGACCGAAACCCGCGCCCCTTCTTGTCGCTCGGCGTCCAGCCGATGATCACCAGCTCCTGCCGGTTGGTGCATTTGACCTTGAGCCAGCTCTTCGTCCGCGCGCCGCGATAGGGCGCGTCGGCCTTCTTGGCGATCACGCCCTCCTGGCCGGCGGCGCACATCGCGTCGAACAAACGCTCGCCCTTGCCGACGACATGATCGGCATAGAGGATGAAGGGCGGCGCGCCCGTGCCGAGCGCCGCCGCGAGCCGCGCCTTGCGCTCGACATTGGGCCGTTTGGCCAGATCCTCGCCGTCGATCTCCAGCGCGTCGAACAGGAACAGGGTCAGGCCGCGCCCGCCATTGCCGATCGCCTCCTGCAGCGCGGAGAAATTGGTGCTGCCCTTGTCGTCGACGCTTACGATCTCGCCGTCGAGCAGCGCAGACCCAACGTCTAGCCCCGCCGCTGCCTCGCCGATCTCGGGAAACTTGTCCGTCCAGTCGAGCCCGGTGCGCGTGAAAATACGCGCCGCGCCGCCCGCCACGGCGAGCAGGCAGCGATAGCCGTCATATTTCATCTCGAAGAGCCAGCCCGCGCCGGCCGGGACGTGATCGACGAGCGTCGCCTTTTGCGGCTGCCGGAACTTCGGCATTTTGCCGCCGGCAGCGCGCTTGGCCGACGCTTTCCGGCGCGATGCCTTCTTTCCCTCGGCGATCTGAGTCAGCGTCCGCCCCGTCTCGACCGAGGTCAGATGCACGTCCGTCAGCCCGGTCGAGCTGCCGGCGAAATCGTCGTCGACCTTCTTCAGGATCCAGTACTCGTTCCGCTCCTTGCCGCGCGGTTTCATCCGGAACATCACCCATTCGCCCTTCATCCGCTCGCCATGGAGGGTGAAGTGGAGATGACCGTCCCTGATCGTCTTCGCCGGGTCCTTGCCCGGCTCCGGCTCCCAGGTGCCGCGGTCCCAGAGCATCACCGTGCCGCCGCCATATTGGCCTTTCGGGATCGTGCCTTCAAACGTCGCATAGCTCATCGGATGGTCTTCGGTGCGCACCGCGAGCCTATTGTCGGCCGGATCGAGGCTCGGCCCGCGCGTCACCGCCCAGCTCTTCAGCGTCCCGTCCAGCTCCAGCCGGAAATCGTAATGGAGCCGGGTCGCGTCATGCTTCTGCACCATGAAGATGCGCTTCCTGGCGCGCTTGGCAGCGACCTTGCCGGCCGGCTCCGCAGTCTTCGCGAAGTCCCGCTTGCGGTTATAGGTGGCGAGCGGATCGGCCTTGGGCGCCATAGTCGATCAGCGGCTCGCCGCTCGCTTCCGCGCCGGCGCGGTCTTCTTCGCGGCCACCTTCTTCGCCGGTGCCTTGCGCGCGCCCGGCTTTTCGATCGACCGCTTCAATGCCGCCATCAGGTCGATGACGTTGGAGCCGCGCGGCTCGGGCTCCTCCTCCTCGGCCTCGATCCGCTTGCCGGTCTTGCGCTTCTTCGCGATCAGCTCCTTCAGCGCGTCGACATAGCGGTCGTGGAACTTGTTCGGGTCGAACTTCGCGGTCTTCCGGTCGATCAGCGCGCCCGCCATTTCGAGCAGCTCCGCGTCCGGCTTGGCATCGCCGATGTCGCGGAAATAGCCCTGCGCCTTGGTGACCTCGTCGGCATAGCGCATCGTCTCCAGCAGGATGCCGCGGCCGCAGGGCTTCAGACTGACCATATATTCGCGGCCGCGCATCGCGAGCTGGCCCAAGGCCACCTTGCCGCTGCTTTTCAGCGCCTCGCGCAGGACGATGAACGCCTCCTCGGCGAGGTCGTCCGCCGGCACGACATAATAAGGCCGCTCGTAGTAAAGCGGGTCGATCTCGCCGGAATCGACGAACTGGGTCAGCTCGAGCGTCTTCTTGCTCTCGAGCTTCACCGCCTCCAGCTCCTCCTCGTCGAAGGTGACGTAATGGCCCTTCGAATATTGGTAGCCCTTGACGATGTCCTCGGCGTCGACGGGGCCGATGCCCGGCACGACCTTCTCATATTTGATCCGTTTTCCGGTCGGCTCGTGGATCTGGTTGAACGCGATCGTCGCGCCGCTCTTGGTCGCCGAATAGATCTCGACCGGGATCGAGACCAGAGCCAGCCTGATCTGCCCCTTCCAATATGCGCGCGCCGCCATGTCTGCCTCCGAATCGTGCCGCAGGCGAGTCAATCGACGGGAGAGGGGAGGGTTCCCTCCTGGTCGCGCGATTGCAGGCTGCGCCGCGCGAGGCCGATCGCGCCGACGACGCATCCGCCGAACAGCGCCCCTTCGAGGCCGCTCGTCACGATCTGGCTGATCGGGCCGAAGCCCTCCTCGCCGAACAGGCCGCCGATCGCGTCGAGCCGCAGGCGCGAGCCCGGCAGCTGGCTGGCGAGCAAGGCCAGGCTGCCGCCCATCAGCCGGCCGCCGAGCAAAGCGATCAGCACGCCGCCGCCGCCGCCGGCCAAGGCGGCGAGGGCGACGCCGCGGCGAAGCGATCGGCCGCCGGCCGCCAACCATGCCCCGACCCCGACCGCGCCGCCGAGCAGCACGCCTTCGCCCGCGCCGGTGATGTCGCCCGGCGATTGGCCGAGCAAGAGGTTGAACGCGTCGAGCCCGAGCAGCTTCACGACGCCGCCCACGACCATGCCGCCGAGCGCGCCCCCGGCGATCGCCCAGAGCCGCGACCGGGCCAGACCCGCCGCTGCGATCCCGAAGCTCACCGCAGCGCCGCCCATCCGCGCCGCCGCGGTCGTCAGCCAGAGCAGGAGCAGCACCACCGAAACCGCCCCGCTGCCCGGCGCCGCCGGAACCGAGGCGGCGGCGAAACCGTAGGCAAGCCCGCCGATCACGCCCGCAAGCCCGGCCCCGATCGTCCCTGCGCCGCCGAGCAGCAGGACACGCCGCCAGGAAGTCATCTCCCTTCCCCTTGATGGGGAGGATGGGTGGGTTCGGATCGCCCCGCGATCCGAAGTCCCGTCCGGGGAACGGGACGACCCGCCCATGGGGTGGGCTGAACCTTCAAGGCCCGCGGAAGCGTCAGCGCCGAACGGCTCAACCGTCGCGACGAACCGATA
>NZ_JBQTIN010000167.1:0-20335 GCF_052388015.1 Sphingosinicella sp. | reverse complement strand
AGGAGTGGCTCAACGCGGTCGATGAGGAAGGCGCCTGGGCCACCTCGATCGGCGCGGACGGCGATTATGTGCTGCGCCGGGCGTGGCGCGGCGTCACCGACCATCATGTCATCGACCACAAGTTCCTGGTCTCGGCCGAGGCGCGCAAGCTGCACGGCCTCGCCGTGCCGGAGGCCGCGACCTATGCCGGCCCCGCTCGCCTCGTCGCCCTCCGCTCCTCGTCGGTGCAGACCGAGGCGGCCGAGGAAGCGGAGGAGAATGAGGGCGGAGGCCCGAAGAACCAGGCGCCCGATCCGCGGGGCGCGCTGGTGACCCGGCCGACCGAGCTTCTCGACGCGATCCTCGCCGCCGGCCGCAGGGGCCTCGCCGTCCAGCGCTACAAGGGCCTCGGCGAGATGAACGCCGACCAGCTTTGGGAAACCACGCTCGATCCCGCCAACCGCGCGATGCTGAAGGTCGAGGTCGCCCAGGCCGACGTCGCCGACGAAATCTTCACCCGCCTGATGGGCGACGTGGTGGAGCCAAGGCGCGACTTCATCCAGGAAAATGCGCTGAACGTGGCCAATTTGGACGTGTAGTGCCGCGAGCCGCGCCGAGCGTTTCTACGATCCTGCAGCGCGCGGCCGATGCGGCGTTCGGTAAGCCGCTGGTCACGAACATTCATCGCGGCCTGATCGCTGAAGCTGTCGTCGCCACCGCGCTTGAGCCCGAGTGGCGCTGGTGTTCGGAAGATTATGCGAGCTGGGATTTTGAAAGAGCGGACGGCGTTCGGCTCGAGGTGAAGCAGTCAGCGGCAAGACAGACCTGGGAGAAAGATGGCGACAAGCCTTCCGCATGTTCGTTCGACATCGCCGAGAGGAAAGGTAGGTATGAGGGCACTCGGTGGATCGCCGCGCCCGGCCGTAACGCCCACCTCTATATCTTCGCCCACCACCCTCAAGCGGACAGCCACGCCGATCATCGCGATCCTTTGCAATGGCATTTCTACGTCGTTCGCACGGATGCCCTCCCCCTCGCCAAGCGCATCGGCTTGGCGAGCGTCAGCAAGCTATCGAAAGCCGTAGACTATGCCGGCCTGCCGAACGCGGTTGCTGAAACCGCTGCGCATTTCGATTAGGGGAACCTATCCATGTACGACATCCACGTCATTCTCCCCCACGAGCCCGGCATGCTCGCCCGCTTCGGCGAGGCCTTGGGCAGCGCGGGGGTCAGCCTGGAGGGCGGCGGGGTGTTCGTGATGGGCGCGGCCGGCCATGCCCATTTCCTCGTCGCCGATGGGGAACGCGCGCGGGTGGCGGCGCAGGAGGCGGGGCTGGAGGTGTGCGGCGTGCGCGAAGTGCTGGTCCGCCGGCTCGATCAGGAGAAGCCCGGCGAGCTTGGCCGCATCGCGGGCGCATTGGGCGAAGCGGGCGTCAACATCGTCACCATGTACAGCGACCACGACAACCGGCTGATCCTGGTCGTCGACGATGTCGCCAGTGGCGCCGAGGTGACCAGGGCCTGGGCGCCCTAGCCGATTAAGTCCCTCCCTTGATGGGGAGGGGTTTGGGGTGGGGTGAACTCTCGGCCGGAGGCGCTCACCCCCACCCTACCCTCCCCCATCAAGGGGAGGGAAGAGGAGAGACGCTCAGTCCTCGTCCCCGCCTCCCCGGCCGGCGAAGCGCCGCCGCTGCGCCAGCTCGGTCAGGCCGACGAACTCCTGCCGCCAGTAATCGTTCGCGCCGCCGCGCAGCGCCAAAGCGCGGGCGTCGGCGAAGCTGAAGCGGCCCATATTGGTGTCGCCGCGCAGCAACTGGCCATAGGCCGCCACCGCCGCCGCGAAGGCGCTGTCGCCCTGCGGCGCGCTCGCCCGAGCGATCAGGCCGGCGGAGAGCGGCCGCTCGATCAGCCGCGATTCGTCCTCGCCCGGCAATTTGTAGCGCAGGCGAAGATGCGCCATCTGCCCCGCCTCGCCCATCGGCGCCGGCCGCTGGTTGGCCTCGAAGTAACGCTGGGGCAGCCAGCCGCGCGCGTTGGTCGGCACGATCTCGTAGATCGCGGTCACCTGATGGCCGGCGCCGATATCGCCCGCGTCGACCTGGTCGTTGTCGAAATCCTCCTCGCGCAGCGCCCGGTTCTCATAGCCGATCAGGCGATATTCGCGGACATAGGCCGGGTTGAACTCGATCTGGATCTTCACGTCATGGGCGATGGTGAAGAGGGTCGAGGAGAGCTCGCGGTCGAACGCCCGCCAGGCCTCGCGCGGCGTATCGATGTAGAAGTAGTTGCCGTTCCCGCGGTCGGCGATCTGCTCCATCATCGCCTCGTTGTAATTGCCGGTGCCGAAGCCGAGCGTGGTCAGCGTGATGCCGCTCCGCCGCTCGCGCTCGACCATGTCGACCAATGTCTCGTTGTTGGTGATGCCGACGTTGAAGTCGCCGTCGGTGGCGAGGATGACGCGGTTGATGCCGCCCTCGATCATGTTCTGGCGGGCGACCCGGTAGGCGAGCTGGATGCCCGCCGCGCCCGCGGTCGAGCCGCCGGCCTGCAGCCGGTCGAGCGCGCGCATGATCGTTTCGCGGTCCGAAGTGGGCTCGAGGACCAGCCCCGCCGCGCCGGCATAGACGACGATCGAGACATGGTCGTAACGGTTGATCCGGCTGGCGATGATCGCCAGCGAGCATTGGACCAGCGGCAATTTGTCGATCGAGTTCATCGAACCCGACACATCGACGAGGAAGACCAGGTTCGCCGCCGGGCGCGCGCGCCGCGGCATGTCATAGCCGCGCAGGCCGACGCGCAGCAGCCTCGTGTTCGCGTTCCATGGCGTGGTCGTCATGTCGGTGCTGACCGTGAACGGCCGCGACCGATCCTCAGGCGCCGGATAATCGTAGCGGAAATAGTTCAGCATCTCCTCGGTCCGGACCGCCGCCTGAGGCGGCATCTGGCCCTGGTTCAGCATCCGCCGGACATTGGTGTAGCTGCCGGTGTCGACATCAACGCCGAAGGTCGAGACCGGCGTCTCGGCGACGGCGCGGACGGCGGCGACCGCCTCGCCCTGATAGCGTTCGCGATTCTCATCCTGGCGCGGATAATAGCCGCCGATCAGGCCGCCCTGC
Source organism: Sphingosinicella sp. (assembly GCF_052388015.1). Lineage (GTDB taxonomy): Bacteria > Pseudomonadota > Alphaproteobacteria > Sphingomonadales > Sphingomonadaceae > Allosphingosinicella. The sequence continues at coordinate 17,237 of NZ_JBQTIN010000167.1, read as the reverse complement.
CGGGCCGCGCCGACGCGGCTGCCGGTGACCGTCGGCGCCCGCTGCTCCGCCATCGGCTGCTGCATCATCGGCGGCGGCGGTGGAGAAGGAGGAGGCGGTGGCGGCGCGACGCCCGTTGATCCGAGATTCGGCCGCCGCTGCACACGGCCGCGGCCATAGCCGACCGAGTCGTAATCGTCGCCGCGGAAGCTCTGGAGATAGGGCGCGCAAATCTCGTCGGCGTCGGGGCCGCCGCGCACGACCCGGCTCTGCTGGGCCTGTGCCGGCGGGAGGGGGGCCGGGGGCAATCCGCTGAGCACCAGAGCCGCGACCGAAGCCAGAACGAGAGTACGCATCGTCCATCTCCCACCTTATGTGACAATATCACATGTTGAGCCGAAACGATCTGAACTGTCGCTGAATTGCGGATTACAGCTGTGATCGGGACGCGGCTTTGGGGCCGCTATCGGCCGCGCGGACGGCGCAGCAGCGGCAGCACGCGCTCGACCGGCAGCGCCTCGATCCGGCCGCGATGGCCGGTCATGCCGTCGCTGACGAACAGCGAATCGAGCACCGCCTCCTCGGTCGCCTCGATCACCGCCTGGAAGAGCGGCGAGGTCGATTCGTTGGGCAGATCCTCGATCGCGCTCGTGGTTGCGCGGCGCGCCGGCGTGCGGCGGACGCGCTCGTTGGTCGAGAAAGCGAGCGCATAATCGCCCGATCCGTTGGTCATCGGCGAGCCGGTGCGGCCGAGCGCGAGGAAGGCGCGGCGCGCCAGCCGCTCGAGATTGCGGTCCGACAGCGGCGCATCGGTGGCGACGACGACGATCACCGAACCATCGCCGGACGCGGCCCTCGTTTCGTCTCGCAGATAATATTGATCGAGCGCCTCGCCGACCCGGACGCCGTCGACGGTGAGCGCGCCGCCATAATTGGTCTGGACCAGCACCCCGATCGTCCAGCCGCCGAGGCTCGCCGGCAGCCGGCGCGAAGATGTGCCGATGCCGCCTTTCCATGAGAAAGCGATCGTGCCGGTGCCGGCGCCGACCGAGCCTTCCGCCACCGGGCCCTCGCGCGCCGCCTCGATCGCCTGGCGGGCATGCTCGCGGGTCACGCGGCGGGCGCGGATGTCGTTGAGAAAGCCGTCATTGGTCTCGCCGACCACCGCGTTGACCGAACGCACCTCCCCATTTCCCGGCTGGGCCAGCGTCCAGTCGACGATCCCCTGCATCGCGTCGGGCACCGATAGGGTGTTGGTGAGCAGGATCGGCGTCTCGATCTCGCCCAGCTCGACGATCTGGGTCGAGCCGGTGAACTTGCCATAGCCGTTGCCGACCGCGAAGCCGGCCGGCACCTTGTCCTGATAGAGGTTGCCGCCATGCGGCAGGATCGCGGTGATTCCGGTGCGCACGTTCGCGCCCTCGATCAGCGTGACATGACCGACCCGGACGCCGGCGACATCGGTGATCGCATTGAGCGGCCCGGTCGGCAGCACGCCGATGACGACGCCCTGTTCGCGGGCGCGCGGGCGGGCCTCAGCGACGTTCATCGCAAGGACCAGGGCCGCAGCGAAGACCGCAAAGCGGGCGAAGAACGAAATGGCGGCATCTCCTCGGCGCCGATGATAGCGGCTGCCGCTGGCTTCGTCAGCCGCCGGCAACCGCGCGCTGCACCTTCATCCGCTCGAACATCCCGAGCTTGTCGGCGTGGAAGCGGGTGATGAGACCGGGATCGAGCGCGAACAAGGCGGCGAGCTTCGCCGTGCGGTCTTCGCTTTCGGCAAGGCTGCGGCCGATTCCGCGCAGGAACTCGCGGCCGCGCCACAGGCGGCGCGCCTCCGCTTCGAACTGATCGTGGAGCGCGGCGCCGGAAAAATCCTGTTGCCGGGTCAACAGCATCGCCGCGGAGGCAGCGTCGGCGATCGTGCGGCCGGTGACGGGATGGACGAAGCCGCCGCGCAGGCCGAGTTTCGCCACGCGCGCGCCGCCGATCCGCCAAAAGGCGGCGAAATCGCCGCCGCGCGGCAGCGGCTTGGTGACCACCGCGCCATCCTCGATCTCGCCGTCGCGCCAGCCGCGCAAGGCGACATAATGGTCGAGCCGCGCCGCCGCCTGCTCGCCCGGCAGGCTGCGGTCAGCAAGGCTGACATCGGCGACGACCAGCCGCTCGGCATCGAGCGGCGCGACCTGCATGAAGCTTGCGCCCGCGCCGCCACTGGCGGTCGCGTCGATCAGCACCGGCCGGTCGACCCCGTGCGGAGCGGCGAACCGGTAGCGCCGCTCCAGCCGCGCCTCGTAGCCGAGATCGAGCTGCGACAGGTTGGCCGCGCCGCGCGCGTCGATCGCGCCCTCGGCTTTGATCTCCTCGCCGCCGTCTAGCACGAGCGCATCCTCGCGCACCGCGACGATCCTGGCGCCGAGGCGATACTGGTTGGGCGCCAGCGTCCCGATCATCGCCCGGTGCAGCGCCGGGCCGTCGAGGCCGCCGCAGGGCGCCTTCAGCTTGCGGCTGAAACCGTCGAAGGCGACGTAGAAGCCCGGCCAGCGCGCAATGGCGAGGTCATCGACCAGAGCGCGCGCGCCGTCGTCAAGCTCATCCTCGAAAACATGGTGGAAACCAGCCCCGCCGAAGCTCTCCCGCTCCTCGACGATCAGCAACGGCACGTCGGGCCGGTGACGCGCCAGCGCCAGCGCGGCGAGGCACCCGGCGACGCCGCCCCCCGCGATCAGCACCCCTTGCCGTCTGCCCCGCGCCATGCGCCCTCATACCCCAGCCCGCGGTCGCCCCGCCACGCCCGGCCGGCCATGGCCCCATTTTGGGACTGTCGCGCGACAGGCGGGCCGCTATAAGCACAAAGCGTGAACGAGGAAAGCGCCCCCGTGCGCAAGATCATCCATGTCGACATGGACGCCTTCTACGCGTCGGTCGAGCAGCGCGACGACCCGGCGCTGCGGGGCCGGCCGGTCGCGGTGGGCGGGATGCATCGCGGTGTGGTCGCGGCGGCGAGCTATGAGGCGCGCCGGTTCGGCGTGCGCTCCGCCATGCCCTCGGTGACCGCGCTTCGGCGCTGCCCGGACCTCGTTTTCACCAGGCCGCGCTTCGACGTCTACAAGGCGGTGTCCGACCAGATCCGCGCGATCTTCGCCGACTACACGCCGCTGGTCGAGCCGCTCAGCCTCGACGAGGCCTATCTCGACGTCACCGAGGATCTGAAGGGGGTCGGCGTCGCGACCCGGATCGCCGAGGAAATCCGCGCCCGGATTCGCGAGGAGACGCGGCTCACCGCCTCGGCCGGCGTCTCCTACAACAAGTTCCTCGCCAAGCTGGCCTCGGACCAGAACAAGCCCGACGGCCTGTGCGTGATCCCGCCGGGCAAGGGCGAAGCATTTGTCGCAATCTTGCCGGTGAAGCGCTTCCACGGTGTCGGCCCGAAGACGGCGGAGAAGATGGCACGGCTCGGCATCGAGACCGGCGCCGATCTCCACGCCCAGAGCCGCGACTTCCTCGCTCATCATTTCGGCGCGAGCGGCGATTATTATTACAATCTCGCCCGCGGCATCTGCCACCGCCAGGTGAAGCCGAACCGGCCGTGGAAATCGATCGGCGCCGAGGACACCTTCTTCGACGATTTGACCGATGAACCCGCGCTCGCGGCGGAGCTGGACCGGATCAGCCAGACCGTGTGGCGACGGATCGGCGAGAAGGGGATCAGCGGGCGCACCGTGACCCTCAAGGTCAAATATCGCGACTTCAGGATCGTCACCCGCGCCCGCAGCCTCGACCGCCCGATCGCCGACCGGGCGGAATTCCTCGCCGTCGGCTGCGCGCTGCTGCACGGCCTGATGCCGGCGGAAAAGGGCATCCGTTTGCTCGGCCTCACCCTTTCGAACCTCCACGATCCGGCGGCGGAACCGACCGTGGCCCAGCCGCAACAGCTCCCCCTTCTCGCCTGATCGCTTCGCCCGGCGATGCAACTTCCCCCGCGAGTCCCGCGTTTGGGGGCGCAATTGTATGCGTTTGCCAAAGGAGCCATCACATGGCGACAGTTCTCGAAGATCGCGGCGGCAGCCTCGTCCCGCCCCGGGCCCAGCGCGGCTATCATATCGTCTATCGCGATCAGGAGACGAACCATTGCCCCGGTTGCGGCCGCTCCCACTGGCATATCGGCCGGCTGATGGCCGAGTGCGCCTTCTGCGGCACCGCGCTGCCGCTGGAGAGTTCCACCCATGTCGCCGGCGGCCAGATCATCCGCACCGTCCGCCGTTATCCGTTCGTCGTCGATCCGCACGCGGTTCACTAGCGTTTACTATCGCCATTAACCGGCCATTGGCCCCGCGCCGCTAAGACGCGGGGTCATGTCGACGAGCAGCGGTCTGTTCTGGGCGGGAATCATGTTGATCGGCGCGGCGGTGCTGGGCCCGACCTGGTCGTCTCCTGCGACGGACACGGCCAGCACGGAAGATTCCGACAAGCCCGATCAGCGTTCGCGCGTCGCCGCAGCGACCACCCCCAGCGTCAGCGGCGTCGCCAACCAAAGGATCACGCGCAGCTTCGACGGCCATTTCTACGTGACGGCGCAGGTAAACGGCGCCCCAATCCGCTTCATGATCGACACCGGCGCGAGCATGGTCGCGCTCAGCGCCGAGGATGCGGATCGCGCTAATGTCTCTCTCGACGGCCAGGTCGGCGTCGCCCGCACCGCCGGCGGCGATGTCGAGATGACCCAGACCCGGATCGACAGCATCACCGTCGGCGGCCTCACCGCCCGCGCGGTGCGCGGCGCGGTCGTCGACCAGCTCGACCAGTCGCTGCTCGGTCAAAGCTTCCTGTCGCAGCTCCAGAGCGTCGAGATCAGCGGCGATACGATGACGCTGCGCTAACTCTCCGAGTCATCCCGGCGAAAGCCGGGACCCAAGAACTCGGAGGCAGAGAGCAGGCTCGACCGTCAGGCGCACCCTCCACTCACGATGTTCATGGGTTCCGGCTTTCGCCGGAATGACTCTCTAATTCGGCCGCCGCCGCACCGGCACGTTCACATTGCACAGATCGACGCCGCCGGCAGGCACGTTGAAGAACGTCCCGCCGCGATTGGCGCGGCCGGTGACGAAGGCGTCGAAGGCCGGCCGGTCGGAGCGCAGCACCTCGAAATGCGGCCGCTCGGCGGCCGGGATGTCGGCGGCGATCCGGGCGCGGCGAATCGGGATCGGCCGCTCGCCGCGCTCCGCCTGGTAGAAGCCGAGATTGCCGGTCCCGCGCGGCCGGGCGGTCAGCGCCGCCATCCCCTCCACCACCCGCCCGATGGTGGCGATGTTGCGGTCGAGATGCCTGGGCGCATGGCCGATCACCGCATAGAGCTCGCCGCCCGATCCGGTGTCCGGCGCGAGGTCGCGGCCGACGCCGACGCTGGCATAGCAATGGGTCAGCCAGGCCCGCCCGCGCGCCGGATCATAAGCGACCGGCCAGCCGTCCGCATGGCCCGCATTCGGCGCATAGCTGTCCGGAAAACCGAGCGGGCGGATCGCGAGACCGGCGATCGGCCGCTCATATTCCGCCGGCGGCGGCGCCACGATTCCCGCCGGCGGCGTCGGGCCGGCATCGTTATTGCCCCATTGGGCGACATAATTGTCCTGGACCCGATAGACCGTCGCCCGGTCCCACCAGCCGGCGCGGGCGAAGGCGCGGATATTGGCGATGTGCACGGGCGCGAAATCCTGGGCCAGCTCGACATAGACCATGCCTTCGTCGCCGAGCTCGATCACCAGCAGATTTTCGTCCGCGATCGGCCGCCAGTCCGCCGCCGTCGATGCAGCAATCACCGCGCTCGGCTCGGTCGCGCCCGGGATCGGTGTTGGCCGCCAAGCCTCGCGGACGGGCGTGCAGGCGGTCGCAAGCAGGGCGATGAGAACGAAGCGGCGCATGATCTTCCTCCGGCTGGGTGCGGCATCGTTGCCGCGCGCACGGCCGGGATCAAGCGATTGTGCTATAGCGGAGGGCGGATGCGAACCTTCGGCAGCGAGACGCTTATGGCTGAACCGACCCAGACCATCATTGCGACGCGTGGCGCGCAGATGTTTCCGACGCTCACCTGCGCCGAAGTGGCGCGGCTCCGGCGCTTCGGCGAGACGCGCGCTTTCGAGGCCGGCGAAATCCTGGCGCGGACCGGGGATACCGGCCACGGGCTGACCCTGTTCCTCTCCGGCGAGGTCGAGATCAGCCAGCGCGACGGTGGCGGCACGAAAAGGCCGATCGTCACCCATGGGCCGGGCTCGTTCATGGGCGAGCTGGCGCAGCTTTCCGGCGGCCCTTCATTCATCGACGCGGTCGCGCTGAAAGCGGGCGAAGCGGTCGATATCCCGCCCGATCGTCTCCGCGCCCTGCTCATCGCCGAGGCCGAGCTTGGCGAGCGGATCATGCGGGCGCTGATCCTGCGCCGCGTCGGCCTGATCGAGACCGGCGGCGGCGGCCCGGTGATCGTCGGCCGCGACGGCGACGGCGACGTGCTGCGGCTGGTCAATTTCCTCACCCGCAACGGCCAGCCGCACCAGCGTTTCGACCCCGATCGCGACAGCTGCGCGCGGACCCTGATCGAGCGCTTCCAGGTCGAGGCCGAGGAGCTGCCGATCGTGCTTTGCCCGGGCGGGCAATTGCTGCGCAACCCGACCGAAGGGGCGCTCGCCCGCTGCATCGGCCTGGTCGGCCCGATCGATCCCGACAGGCTGTTCGATCTCGTCGTGATCGGCGCCGGCCCGGCGGGACTCGCGACGTCCGTCTATGCGGGATCGGAGGGTCTGTCGGTGCTGACGCTCGATTGCCGCTCGTTCGGCGGCCAGGCCGGGGCCTCCAGCCGGATCGAGAATTATCTCGGCTTCCCGACCGGCATTTCCGGCATGGCGCTGATGGGCCGGGCGTTCAGCCAGGCGCAGAAATTCGGCGTCGAAATGGCGATTCCCGACGAGGCGGTGAAGCTCGAATGCGGCGACAACCCGTTCCATCTCGCTTTGGCGACCGGGGAGCGGGTGAAGGCGCGCACGGCGGTGATCGCAACCGGTGCGCGCTACCGGCGGCTCGACGTGCCGGGACTGGAGGCGTTCGAAGGCGCGACGGTCCATTATTGGGCCTCGCCGCTGGAGGCGCAACTCTGCGCGCGGGAGGAGGTCGCCCTGGTCGGTGGCGGCAATTCGGCGGGTCAGGCCGTCGTCTTTCTCGCCGGGCATGCCGCACGCGTCCACCTGATCGTCCGCAAGCCGCTCGTCGCGACCATGTCGGCCTATCTGGTCGAGCGGATCGAGGGCCTGCCCAATGTCGAAGTGGTCGAAGGCGCGGAGATTTCGGCGCTGGAGGGCGAGGGCGAACAGCTCGCCGCCGTCCGCTGGCGCGCGCTCGCGTCCGGCGTCGAAACGAGGGCCGAAGTCCGCCAGCTTTTCTCCTTCATCGGCGCCGAGCCCAATACCGACTGGCTCGCGGCGTCCGGGCTCAAGACCGACGCGCGCGGCTTCGTCTGCACCGGCGCGGACGCGGGCGAGGACCGGCTGCCGCTCGAAACCAGCCGGCGCGGCGTCTTCGCGGTCGGCGACGTGCGTGCCGGGTCGGTCAAGCGGGTGGCGGCTTCGGTCGGCGACGGTGCGCAGGTGGTGGCCGCGATCCACGCCCATTTCGCCGCAATGCCGGCGGAACAGCCCGTGCCGCGGCGGGTTGAGGCCGTGTGATTCCAACCTTTTGAAAGGAGAGACGACATGGCGGGACGGGACGATATCAAGGAAGGCATGGAGGTGATCGGCGCGGACGGCGTCCATGTCGGCACCGTCGACCGGATCGAGGAGCATCGCATCAAGCTGATCCGCAAGGACAGCGGCCAGGGCAGCCATGAAGGCCACCATCATTTCCTGGCCAAGGGCCTCGTCGCCGAGGTCGAGGGCGAGCAGGTCCGCCTCACGACCAAGGGCGACGTCGCGGTCAGCCTGTTCGAGGAAGAGGAAGCGGGCGTTTAACAGTCTCCCCTCCCTGACAAGGGAGGGGAATCAAGGGGTGGGTGCGCGCGTCCGCGCGCCAAAGGGATTTGTGCGGTCTCACCGAGGGATGTCGGCCCCGCCACGCGACCATTGTCGCGTGACGTCGATCGGGTTCGGTCTCTGACCGACCCCGTCGGCCGGCCGGCCCTGCTCCGCGGGTAAGGCTGTCGGGCCTTACCCGCGGAGCGGCTGCCGGCTTACCAGATGTGCACCCGCTGCTCCGGCGGCAGATAGAGCCGGTCGCCGGGCTGGATGTTGAACGCACGATACCAGGCGTCGACATTGCGCACGATGCCGTTGACGCGCCATTCAGGCGGGCTGTGCGGATCGGTCAGCACGCGTTCCCGAAGCGCCCCTTCGCGGATCTGGCTGCGCCAGGCCTGGGCGAAGGCCAGGAAGAAGCGCTGATCGCCGGTCAGGCCGTCGATCACCCTCGGTTCGCCATGCTGGGCGACGTAGCGGCGATAGGCGGCATAGGCCATTTCCAGCCCGCCGAGATCGCCGAGATTCTCGCCCATCGTCAGCTGCCCGTTGACGTTGAGGCCCGGGATCGCGGCATAGGAATTGAACTGCTCGCGCAGGCGCGCCGTGCGCTCGGTGAAGCGGCGGTCGGTTTCCGCCGTCCACCAGTCGCGGATCCGCCCGGTCGCGTCGAAGCGCCGGCCCTGATCGTCGAAGCCGTGGCCGATCTCGTGGCCGATCACCGCGCCGATCGCGCCGTAATTGACCGCCGGGTCCGCCTGCGGATTGAAGAAAGGCGGCTGGAGGATCGCGGCCGGGAAGGTGATCTGGTTGGTGAGCGGGCTGTACGAGGCGTTGATCGTCTGCGGCGTCATGCCCCAGAGCGAGCGATCGACCGGGTTCGGCAGCCGGGAAAGCTGCAGGTTCCACTGGAATTCGTTCGCCCGCATGATGTTGCCGAGCAGGTCGCCCCGCTCGATGCGGATCGGCGAATAATCGATGAACCGTACCGGATTGCCGATCCGGGGATCGAACGCCTCGAGCTTGGCGAGCGCCTCGCGCCTTGTGGCGTCATCCATCCATTCCAGGCGCGCCAGCCGCTCCGCGAAGGCGGCGCGCAGATTGGCGATCAGCTCGCCCATCTGCCGCCGGCTCTCGTCCGGGAAGTGGCGGCGGACATAAATCTCGCCGACCGCCTCGCCCAGCGTGCCGTTGAGCACGTCGAGGCCGCGCTTCCAGCGCGCGCGCTGCTGCTCGACGCCGCGCAGGGTGCGCGAGAAGAAGTTGAAATTCGCCTCGTCGAACGCGCGCGGCAGGAACTGGGCGCTGTTGTCGATGAACTGGAACGCCATCCAGTCGCGCCAGGTCTCGATCGGCACTTCGGCGAAGAGGCGGCCCTCGGCGGCGATCGCGTCCCGCTGGCCGGCGACGATCGTCGGGATGCTGGCCAGGCCCTGGGCCCGGAGCAGCAGCGGCCAGTTGAACTGCGGTGCCAGCTCGGCAAGCTGGGCCGGGGTCATCGGGTTGTAGAGCTGGCGGATGTCGCGGCTGCGCTCCGCCGTCCAGTGCACCTCGGCGATGCGCCGCTCGAGCGCGACGATCGCGTCGGCGCGGCGCTCGGGCTCCGAAAAGCCGCCGAGGCGCATCATCGTCGTGACATAGGTCCGGTAGGCGGCGCGGTAGCGGTCATAGTCCGCGCCCTCGCGCAGATAATATTCGCGGTTCGGCATGCCGAGACCGCCTTGGCCGGCGAAGGCGATATAGCGGGTCGGATTGGCCGGATCGGGAATGATGCCGAGCCCGATCGGCGACGGATAGCCGGGCGCCGCGAACAGGCGGATGAGGTCGTCGCGGGTCTGCGCCGCGGCGATCCGGTCGAGATAGGGGCGGAGGGCCGCGGCGCCGCGCGTCTCGATCCCCGCCTCGTCCATATAGCTCGCGTACAGCGCCGCGACTTGGCGGCTGACCGGATCGGTGCCCCGATTGGCCGTCTCGACGATGTCGCGCACCTGCGCCTCGACGTCTTCGGCGAGCACGGTGGAGACGCCCCAGCCGGTGCGCTCCGCGGGAATCGGGTTGGCGCGGAACCAGCTGTTATTGGCATGGCGCCAGAAATCGTCGCCCGGCCGGATCGCGGTGTCGCGCGCCGACAGGTCGACGCCCCAGGGCATGAAGCGGCTGGCCGCCGACGGCCGGCTGGACGCCGTCCCGGTCTGCGCCGCGACCGGCGCCACGCCAGCGAGCAGGAGCGCTGAAAGCAGCGCGAGGCGAGTCTTCGTCATGTGTCGCATCCTCCCACAGCCGGCGCCCGCGCCGGGCGAATCAAGTCCCCGCGCCTGCTTCAGTCATCACCCGGATATTGCAAGCCTTTTTAGACGAAAACCTTGATCATTCCTGCGCATTCAGGAAGCGCGGCGCGCCGTCGCGAATCTCCGCGATCCTGGGTCCCGCGACCAGCCATTGCCGCGCCGGATCGCCCGCCGTGAAGGTCAGCGCGCGGCCGCTCGCGACGGATGTCAGGATGTGGGCCTCGGTCGGGAACGGATCGGTGCCGGCGGCGATCTGGATCGGCGGCGGCGATTGGCCGGCGGGCGGTTCCGTCACCGTCAGGTCGGCGCAGCCGCTGGCGAAGGCGTGCGTCTCGCCCGCCTGCCCGTTGCCGCTCACCGCGGTGCGGAAATGGCCGCCGATCGGGAAGCGGCCGCGCTGCGACGGCGCGCTGATCTCGTAGACGTCGATCGCCCCGCCAGCGCTCGCGGCCGGGACGACGAGGATGTTGAAGCCCTGCGGCGAGCAGGCGCTGTGGCCCAGCGCCTCGACCGCGGCCCGCGCCGCCACCAGCCGCGCCTGCGCGCGCGCCATGGCCGGCCGGTAGGTGCCGAGAAAGGTGTCGCGCGACGTGATCCGGCCGCCGAGCACCTCGGCGCGATAGACCAGCTTGGGCCCGTCATTGGTGTTGTCGAAGAAGCTGACCCGAACCGCCTGTCCTTCCGGCTCGGCGATCCAGCCGTCGATTCCCGCCCCTTCCGGGTTGGGGACGCGGGCGAGCAGATCCTGGGTGGCGAGGATGCCCGCCCGGCTCAGGGCGATCAACAGCCGGCCGCGCTCGATGACGCGATTGACCGCGGCGATCTCCGCCGGCGTCAGCGGAAAGGCTGACGCCTGGCGCTGGATCAGGGGCCGCTGCGGCGCCGCAGGCGGCGCGACCGGAGCCTGGGCCGGGGGTGTCGCGGGTGCGGCCTGCGGCGTCGGCTGGGCCGGTGCAGGATCTGGCGCCGGCCGATCCTGCAGTTCCTCGACGGTGGTGCGAAGGTCGGAGAGGCCCGGCTCGGCCTTGGCCGGCGGGGATTCCGGCTGCGGCGCGGGCGGCGTCTGGGCAAAAGCGGCGGTCGCGGCGAGCGCTGCGCCGGCGGCGAGGAGGTGGAAACGCTTCGTCATGGGTTCGACCTGCCTGGACAGTGCTAGACGCTGGCTGAACGGATCAGAGCGCGATGGCGACGGTCTTGATCTCGGTATAGGCCTCGATTCCGTAGCGGCCGCTCTCCCGGCCGAAGCCGGATTGCTTGTAGCCGCCGAACGGCAGCGACGTATCCGCCGCCGAGGCGCAATTGCCCCACACCATGCCGGCCTTCAGCTTGCCGGCGAGCTTGTGCATCGCCGAGACGTCGCGGGTCCAGATCGAGGCGGCGAGGCCGTAAGTCGTGTCGTTCGCCGCTTTGGCGACCTCGTCGAGATCGTCATAGCGGGTGGCGGCCAGAACCGGCCCGAAAATCTCCTCGCGCACCACCTTCATCTCCGGCTTCACGTCGACGAGGATGGTCGGGTTGACGAAATAGCCGTCCCCGCCCGGCGTATCGCCGCCGCAGAGGATCGAGGCGCCTTCCTTCCGCCCCGCCTCGATATAGCCCAGCACCCGCTCATGCTGCTCGGTCGAGACCAGCGGGCCCATGCGGGTGTTGGGATCGAGGCTGGGGCCGACCTGCCATTGGGCGGCGTTCGAGGCTACCGCCTCGATCAGGCTGTCGAAGATGTCGCGGTGCGCGAACAGGCGCGAGCCGGCGATGCAGACCTGGCCGCTATTGGAGAAGATCGAGGTCGCCGCGCCGCGCGCCGTCTTCTCGATATCGACATCGGGCAGGACGATGACCGGGGACTTGCCGCCCAGCTCCAGCGTGACCCGCTTCAGCGTGTCGGTCGCGGCGCGGTTGATCAGCTTGCCGACCTCGGTCGAGCCCGTGAAGGCGACCTTGTCGACGTGCGGCGAGCGGACCATCCGGTCGCCCGCCGTCTCGCCATTGCCGGTGATGATGTTGAGGACACCGGCCGGAATGCCGGCCTCGGCGACGAGATCGGCAAGGCGCAGGACGGAAAGCGGCGTCTGCTCGGCGGGCTTGAGGACGATGGTGCAGCCGGCCGACAGCGCCGGCGCGATCTTCTGCACCGCCATCATCAGCGGGAAATTCCACGGCACGATCTGGGCGCAGACGCCGACCGGCTCGCGCTTGATGTAGGCGTGGACCGATCCGGTCGGGAAACCGGAGGGCTCGACATGCTCGCCATTCAGCTTGGTCGCCCAGCCGGCCATGTAGCGCAAAGCCTGAACGCATTTCGGCAAATCGTAGCCCATGCTGGCGGCGCGCGGCTTGCCGTTGTCGATCGATTCGATCTCGGCCAGCTCTTCCATATTGGCCTCGATCAGGTCGGCGAGCTTCTCGACGAGCCGCTGACGCTGATAGGGCGGAAGGCCCGACCAGCGCCCGTCGTCGAACGCCCGCCGCGCCGCACCGACGGCGCGGTCGACGTCGGCGTCCGAGGCATCGACGACTTGCGCGATCTCCTTGCCGGTCGAAGGATCGAAGACCGCGATCGTCGCTCCATGCGACGACTCCACCCATTGGCCATCGATGAACAGCTGCGGCTTGCGCTTCAGGAAAGCCTGGACGCCCTCGCTATAGGCAGGCTGGACGGCGATGCGGGTCATCTCGTTCATCGGGGGAATCTCCTTGCGCGGCGCCTATAGCGCGCCGCCGCGATCAAGCCAAAATCTTGCGGGCGTTCTCGACCAGCTTCGCCTCGTCCGTCGCGCGCGGCGGGGCGGCGAGGCCGCGCTGGACCGCCGGTCGCGCTTCAATCGCGTCCATCCATCTCTTCAGATGATCGAGCCCGTCAATCTCGACGCCCGGCCACTCATGGATCCGCGCCCAGGCGAAATTGGCGATGTCGGCGATCGAATAGTCGCCGGCCAGATATTCGTTGTCCGCCAGCCGGCCGTTGAGCACTTCGAGCAATCGCCGGCTCTCGCGCCGGTAGCGGTCGATCGCCGCCGGCAGATGCTCGGGGAAATAACGGGTGAAGACGTTCGCCTGGCCCATCATCGGCCCCAGCCCGCCCATCTGGAACATCAGCCACTGGACGACCCGGCTGCGCCCCTTCTCGTCGGCCGGGATAAGCCGGCCCGCCCGCTCGGCCAGATAGAGCATGATGGCGCCGCTCTCGAATATGGCAAAATCGTCATTGCCCTTATCGACGATCGCCGGGATGCGGCCGTTCGGGTTGATCGCGGTGAACCAGGGCTCTTTCTGCGCGCCGGAGGAGAGGTCGATGACGTGGAGATTGTAGGGAAGCTCCAGCTCCTCCAGCGTGATCGAGACCTTGTACCCGTTGGGCGTCGCGGCGGTGTAGAGATCGATCATGGAGCCTCCTTCGCATTGGGTTGCGAAGTAGGACTGATTTATCGGCTGTCAATCAGCCGATAGTCAATTCGCCGCCGAAGTTGAGCCCGATCCGCCCTTCCCGCGACCAGCGGACGAAGGCGCGGATGCGGCTGCAGCCGTCGAACTCGATGGTCACGGTTTCGCCCAAACGGGGCGCGATGTCGCTTTCGATCATCGCCCCGCGGCTGGAGATGTTGATCACCGGTACCATCGAAATGCCGTCGCGGAAACAAATCCGGGCGCGCTCGACCAGCCCTTCGTGGCGCGGCTCGGCGCGCTGATCGACGGTCCGCGGCTCGCTGCGGACGACCATGGCTCCCGAAAGCGCGCCCGTCGTCATGCGCGCACTATCGCGAAGAAGGCTTACCGAATTGCCAACGCGGGGGATGGTAAGAACCAATTCCCTCTACCCTGGCGGGAGAGGGATCAAGGGAGAGGGGCGCGGCTGAAGCGGCTCGACGCCGCTGAAGACGCCTTGAGGCTCGCTTGCGCTCGCTCCCCTCTCTCCAAACCTGTGGTCGGGTGAACAGCGCCCCGCGCTGTTCAGGTCATGCCGGGGGCATGACCGACCCGAACATCCCGCAAGGGGAGAGAGGCTAATCTCTAGTCGTGATCGTAGCCGTTGCTTTCGGCATTCGCCCGGGCACGCGCGACCGCCGCCGCGCCGCCGTCGCCGTCGGCCTCCCAGAAATAAGGCTGACGCTGGCGGTTGCCCGTCGCCGTCTCGTTCAACGTCGCCGCGTCGTAGAGCCGGCCGTTCAGCATCACCTGGGTGATATTGTCGGTGTTCTGGATGTCCTCGAGCGGATTGGCGTCGAGGATGACGAGGTCGGCGAGCTTGCCCGGCTCCAGCGTGCCGAGATCGCGGAAGCCGTAGATGCGCGCGCCGTCGACGGTGGCGTGCCGCAGCGCCTCGATCGGCGTCGCGCCGCCGCGGACATGGCTCCAGATCTCCCAATGCTCGGCCATGCCCGGCTGCTGACCGTGGCCGCCGATCGCGATCGGCACGCCGGCCGCCGCCAGCCGCCGCGACTCGCGACCGCTATACTGGTCCTGGAACTGGCCGGCCGGCGCGGTCACCGCCCGTACCCGGCTGGCGAGCTGGGCCGGTGGCGTGTGGCGGGTCAGCAGCGGATGGTTCCAGACCTGCGTCGCCTGGCTCCAGTAAGGATCGCCGGCGAGGCCGCCATAAGTGACGACCAGGGTCGGATTGTAGCCGGTCCGGGTCTGGCTGAAGAGCTGGACCAGGTCGTTGTAGAAGCGCTGCTGCGGGATGTTGTGCTCGACGGTCGAGTTGCCATCCTGGATCAGCGTCACGTCCATCGAATAGAGCGAGCCGCCTTCGGGCACGACGAGCAGATTCTCCGCCCGCGCCGCCGCGGCGACCTGCTGGCGCTGGTTGCGCCGCGGCTGGTTGTAATTCTTGATCGAATGCGCCCCTTCGGCGCGCAGCCGGCGAACATGGCTGAGCGCGTCGGCATAGGAATCGATCAGCGCGTAGCGGCCCGGCGAGCGGGCACCGTAGACGATCTCGCCCGAGGAATAGGTGCGCGGGGCGAGGATCAGGCCGGCGCGCTGCATCTCGCCGGCGGCGAAAATCTCCGTCGCGGTGCTCGACGGGTCGTGGACGGTGGTGACGCCGAGCGCGAGGTGCGCCTGAGCCGACCAATTCTGCTGCGGGACGATATCGTCCTCGCCCTGGCCGCCATGCGCGTGGCCGTCGATGATGCCGGGGATGATCGTCCGTCCGGCGACATCGACCTGCCGCGCGCCGGCCGGGACCGGCGTCGAGGCGCGCGGGCCGACGGCGCGGATGCGGTTGCCGTCGACGATGATCACGCCGTCCTCGATCACGCCGCCGTCGGCGCCGGCCATGGTGATGATCCGCGCTCCGACCAGCGCAGTCACGCCGTCCGGCCGATCCGCCGCCACGCTGATCGCGAGCGAGACGCCGGATTGCGGCGCACTGTAGCCGGAGCCGGTCGAGGTGGTCGCAACGCTGTAGAGCGTTGGCCCCATGCTCCAGGCGATGCCCTGCCCGCCCCGCGTCCAGTGCAGGTAATTGCCGCCGTCCCGCGTCACCCGGGTGATCGGGAACTGGGTGCCGCGCGCCGACAGGTTCAGCATCCCGACGCCGCCGAAGAAGGGCGTGACGAAGACGTTGTAATTCTCACTGAACATCACATTCCGCCCGTCGGGCGAAATTTCATAGCCGGTCACCATTTCGCCCCGGGCATGGTTGCGCCGGTTGCCGCCGCCCAAGTCGACGCTGATCAGCCGGCGCTGCTGCTCCTCAACCACCTCCAGGAAGACTCGGTCGGACGCGGCGCCGAAATGCGGGTTGCCGCCATTGCCGAGGATGCGGGTCAGCGCCCCGCCCGCCGCCGGCACCCGGTAGATGCCGCTGGTCTCGCTCCAGCGATCCGAGGTCAGCCCTCCCGAGCCGCTCGCCTCGAACACGATCGTCGCGCCGTCCGGCGAGAAGCGCGGCCGACGATAATGGCCCGGCTGGCGGGTGACGGTCTGCATGTTCGAGCCGTCCGCGGCGACGGTGCGGACTTCGCCGAGCCGCTGGTCGTCCCAGGAGACGAAGACGATCCGGCTGCCGTCGCGCGACCAGGTCGGGAAGAGCTGGAAGTCGCTGTCCTGCGCGGTGAGCAGGCGCGGTGCGCCGCCGGCCATGTCGCGAACATAGAGTCGGCCAAGGGTCTCGAACACGACCCTGTTGCCGTCCGGCGAGACGGTGGCGAAGCGCGCCATCCGGGTGGTGAAGCTCGCCGGCGCGACATCGACCTCGGGCCGGGTCGCGTCGATCACGACGCGGGTGTCGTTGACCTGGAACGGAATTTCGGCCGCGCCGGAGCCGTCCGCGTTCACCCGGCGGATGCGGCCGCCGGCCCAGAAGACGATCGTCCGGCTGTCCGGCGTCCAGCCCATGTTCGGATAGACGCCGTGCACCGACCAGGTCTCCTGCAGATCCTGGTCGAGATCGGCATAGACCTGCCGCTGCTGGCCCGACTGGAGGTCGCGGACGAACAAGCGGCTGCGCCCGCCGGTGCGATGGACATAAGCGAGCCAGCGCCCGTCCGGCGACGGCTGCGGCCGCACCGCGCCGCCCGGCCCGCCGGCGATCTGGGTCCGCTCGCCGGTCGCCATCTCGTAGCGCTCGATGACGAAGGCGCCGGCGTTCGAATCCTGCGCATATTGGAACGTGTTGCCGGGGCTCGCGTCGCGGGTGAAATAGATGGCGGAGCCGTCATGGCTGAAGACCGGCTCCCCCAGCTCCTTCTGGAGCTGCGGACTGGAACGCTCGACGAGCGCGACGCCGCCGCCCGTGCCGTTCACCGCATAGAGCCAGATCTCGCCGGTGCCCAATGAGCGCTGGGTGGTAAAATGCTTGCGCGCCGCGATGAAGCGGCCGTCCGGGCTCCAGGTCGGGTTGTTGAGCAATGTGAAGGTCTCGCTGGTGATCGCCCGCGCGCCCGATCCGTCCGTCCCCATCACCCAGATATTGTCGCCGCCGCCCCGGTCCGAGGTGAAGGCGATACGGCCGCCGTCGGGCGAGAAGCGCGGC
>NZ_JBQTIN010000166.1:0-8624 GCF_052388015.1 Sphingosinicella sp. | reverse complement strand
TCCGGCAACGGCCGGCTGGCCAAGGTCGGCACCGGCACCCTGATCCTGACCGGCAACAACACCTATGCCGACGGGACGTTGATCTCCGGTGGCGTGCTGCAGCTCGGCAATGGCGGGACCAGCGGATCGATCGTCGGCCGCATCGAGGTCAACGGCGTCCTGATCGTCAATCGCAGCGACGCCCTGACGCTCTCCGGCATCATCGACGGCGCCGGCCTGTTCGTGCAGGCGGGCACCGGCACGACGACTCTGACCGGCGCCAATGCCTATACCAACGGCACGCTGATCTCCGCCGGCCGGCTGCGCGGCGACTCGCTGTCGCTGCAGGGCCTTATTCAGAACGACGCAACGCTCGAATTCGCACAGACGACGACCGGCACGTTCGCCGGCCGGATGGCCGGGGCTGGACTGGTCGAGAAAACCGGCGCCGGATTGCTGACCTACACCGGAAACAATACCTTCCTGACCGGCCAGACACGCATCCTCGGCGGCGAGCTTAGGGTCAATAATCTGCTCAACCGCTCGAGCGTGACCGTCGGCAACGGCAGCACCCTGTCCGGCACCAGCGTCGTCGGCGGCATCGTCGCGCAGAGCGGCGGCACGGTCGCCCCCGGCGCCGGCGGCTTCGGCACGCTCGGTGTCAACGGCAACATTCAGTTCCTCGCCGGCTCCGCCTTCGCCGCGCAGGTCCAGCCGGCCGGCAGCGACCTCTTGCTCGGCAACGGCACCGCCCAGCTCGCCGGCACGATCGCGGTAGCCGGCACAGCGGGCGTCTATCGCTTCAACTCGGTCTACGTCCTGCTCCAGGCCGATCTCGGCCGCACCGGCACGTTCGGCACCGAGACCGGCCTCAACACGTTCGGCCAGGCCTATGCGCCGCGGATCGTCTACACCCCGACCCAGGTCCAGCTGCTGCTGGCGCCGGCCCAGCTGCTGGGCATCGCCGGGCCGGACGGCACGCCGAACCAGCGCAGCACCTTGACCCGGATCGATGCGGCGGTGGCGGCGGGCTACGACCCGCAGCCGCTGATCGCGCTCTACAACCTGACGCCGCGGACCGCCTTCCTCAACGGCGCGGACCAGCTTTCCGGCGAGATTTACGCCACCTCGGTTCGTGCCGCGCTCGACGACGATCGGCTGGTGCGCGAGGCGACGCTGAGCCGGCTGCGCCTCACCCAGGATATGGGCTTTGGCGAGAGCTTCGGCGCCTGGGGTCACGCCGTCGGCGCCTGGGGCAGCGGCGACACGGACGGCAACGCCGCCCGCTACGAGCGCGACCAGCAGGGCTTCGTCGTCGGCATGGATGGCGGCGGCACGATGGACGGCGGCGCCTGGCGGGTCGGGCTGCTCGGCCATCACCTGACGACCGACATCAATGTCGATGCGCGCGGCAGCAATGCCGACATCGAGCGGACCGGCGGCGGCGTCTATGGCGGGCTGGACCTCGGCGACCTGCGCATCCGGGCGGGCGGTACTTATTCGTCGCTCGAGCTGAGCGGCCGGCGCGTCGCCGCATTCACCGGCTTCGCCGAGACGCTGAGCGGCGAGACGGACGGCGAGGCGCTGCAGGGCTTCGCCGAGATCGCGTACCGCTTCCAGGTCGGCGCCTCGACCCACCTCGAAACCTATTTCCTGGCCAGCCACACGAGGGTCGAGTTCGACGGCTTCAGCGAGACCGGCGGCGCCTCGCGGGTGCGGGTCGCGGCGGAGGAGGACGACCTCACCACTCTCATCTTCGGGCTGCGCGGCGGCACCGTGATTCCAATCGGCGCGAGCACCAGCCTCCGGCTCGACGGCGGGCTCGGCGTCCGCCATCTGTCCGGCGACCGGATGATCTTCTCGCTGATTTCGCTCGACGCCTCGCCAAATCAGGCGTTCGATATCCGCTCCGCGGCGGCCGACCGTTTCGCGCTCACCGGCAATTTGGACGCGACCTTCGAGTTCGGCCGCACGATCACGCTGTCGATCGGCTATTCCGGTGTCGTCGCCGCCAACGCCCGCGACCATGCCGCCCGGGCGACGCTCGGGCTGCGCTTCTAGGAGGAACCATGTCGCACTTGCGCGGGCCTGTCGTTTTCGGCCTGACCCTGCTTGTCGCGGCCTGCTCAGGCGGGAGCTCGCCGCCTGCCGGCAATGTCGCCACGGCCGGCGCGCCGGAGGCTCCACCACCGGCGGCGAACAATGTCGACACAATGACCGGCGCGACTCTTGCCCAGTTCAGCGGCGACGCGGCCGCCGGTCAGCGCGTCTTCCTGCAATGCCAGTCCTGCCACGCGGTCGAAGCCGGGGCGAACCGGCTCGGGCCGACGCTGCATGGCGTCGTCGGCCGCCAGTCGGGCGGGGTGCCCGGCTTCAACTATTCGCCGGCCAACCGGAACGCCGGCATCATCTGGACGCCGGAGAAGCTGTTCCAGTATCTCGAAAATCCGCGCCGCGTGGTGCCGGGGACGACGATGGCTTTCGCCGGCATTGGCGATCCGCGGCGCCGCGCCGACCTGATCGCCTATCTCGCCACTCTGCACGACTGAATTTCGCCGGCAAATCTGGACATTTCGGCGCAAAAGCGCGACAGCGGCGGTGACTGGGGAGAGTCCGCAAGTGAATTACGAGGCCTTGTTCAAGGACGCGCTGGATGCGTTGCGCGCCGAAGGGCGCTATCGCATCTTCGCCGAGCTCGAGCGCAAGGCCGGCCAGTTCCCGCATGCGACACGCTACGCGCATGGCGGCACCGGCGACGTCACCGTCTGGTGCTCGAACGACTATCTCGGCATGGGCCAGCATCCCAAGGTGCTCGCCGCGATGCACGAGACGCTGGACGCCTGCGGCGCCGGCGCGGGCGGCACTCGCAACATTTCCGGCACCACCCATAGCCACGTGCTGCTGGAGCGCGAGCTGGCCGATCTGCACGGCAAGGAATCGGCCTTGCTGTTCACCTCGGGCTATGTCTCGAACTGGGCGGCGCTGGGGACGCTGGCGGCGAAGCTGCCCGATTGCGCGGTTTTCTCGGACGCCGGCAACCACGCCTCGATGATCGAGGGCATCCGCCACAGCCGCGCCGAGCGTCACGTGTTCAGGCATAACGATCCGGAAGACCTTGACCGGCTGTTGTCGCTGGTGGAGCCGGGGCGGGCGAAGCTGGTCGCGTTCGAGAGCGTCTATTCGATGGACGGCGACATCGCACCGATCGGGGAGATCCTCGACGTCTGCGAGAAGCACAAGGCGATGAGCTATATCGACGAGGTCCACGCCGTCGGCCTTTACGGCCCGCGCGGCGGCGGCGTCGCCGAAGAGCGTGGCCTGATGGACCGGATCACGGTGATCGAGGGCACGCTCGGCAAGGCGTTCGGCGTGATGGGCGGCTATATCGCCGGTTCCGCCGCGCTTTGCGATTTCATCCGCAGCTTCGCCTCCGGCTTCATCTTCACCACCGCTCTGCCGCCGGCGCTTGCGGCCGGCGCCTGCGCTTCCGTGCGCCACCTTAAGGAAAGCCGGGTCGAGCGCGAGGCGCATCGCGACCGG
Organism: Sphingosinicella sp.; assembly: GCF_052388015.1. GTDB lineage: Bacteria > Pseudomonadota > Alphaproteobacteria > Sphingomonadales > Sphingomonadaceae > Allosphingosinicella. The sequence continues at coordinate 5,105 of NZ_JBQTIN010000166.1, read as the reverse complement.
GTGGCGACGGTGCGGGCGCGGCTGAAAGCGATCGGCATCCCGATGCTCGACAATCCGAGTCACATCATCCCGGTGATGGTCGGCGACCCGCACCATGCCAAGATGATCTCGGACTGGTTGCTCGACACGCACGGCATCTACGTCCAGCCGATCAACTATCCGACCGTGGCGCGGGGCACGGAACGCCTCCGGATCACGCCGTCGCCAGTGCACAGCGAGGCGGACATCGACAAGCTGGTCGGCGCGCTCAGCGAAATCTGGAGCCAGTGCGCGCTGGCACGGGTCGAGGTCGCCGCCTGATCTGCGAGCGACCCGGAGCGGGGACATGCTATTGCGTGTCCCCGCGTCACGCACGGTAATCCTTGAGGAAATGGGGACTCAATGGGTTCTGATTTCGAGAATCATCGCTGACGCCCGACCCCCTCTCCCTACCCTCTCCCCGCCGGGGAGAGGACATAGAAGGCCGAACCTCGATACGCCCTAGTTCGTGCTGGCGGCCCGCGAGGATGGAAGGCGCACGCCCTAAGGCTGGCGGGCCGTCGTCTGCGGCTGCTGCGCCGCCTGCTCCTGGCGGACGATATAGGCCTCCATCTGCTCCTCCAGCACGTTGAGCGGCACAGAGCCCAGGTGCAGGATCGCGTCGTGGAAGGTGCGCTGGTCGAAGCGGGAGCCGAGCCGTCGCTCGGCTTCGCGCCTCAGCCGCAGGATCGTCATCTGGCCGAGCTTGTAGGCGACCGCCTGGCCGGGCCAGGAAATGTAGCGGTCGATCTCGTTGACGATCTCCAGCTCCGACATGGCGGTGTTGTCGCGCAGGTAAGCGAGCGCCCTCTCGCGGCTCCAGCCGTAGGCGTGGAGGCCGGTGTCGATCACCAGCCGGGTCGCGCGCCACATCTCGTAGGTCAGCCGGCCGAAATCCTCATAAGGCGTGCGGTAGATGCCCATGATCGTGCCGAGCCATTCGACATAGAGGCCCCAGCCCTCGCCATAACCGGAGAAATAGGTCTGCTGGCGGAACTCCGGCCGGTTCGGCCCCTCCAGCGCCAGCGCCGCCTGGAAGCTGTGGCCCGGCGTGCATTCGTGCAGGGCAAGCGCGGGGATATTGTAGAGCGGCCGGGCGGGGAGGTTGTAGGTATTGAACATACAATTCTCGAGCCCGCCGCGGCCGCCGGTGTAGATCGGCGCGATCTCGTCGGGGACGGGCACGATGCCGTGGCGGAAGCGGGGCAGGGTGCCGATCGTCTCGCCCAGCTGGCCGTTGGCGCGGGCGACGACATAGGAGGCGACGCCCATCAATTGCTCCGGCGTCTGGGCGTAGAATTGCGGATCGGTGCGCAGGAAGTGGATGAACTCGGCGAAGCTGCCGGTGAAGTTCGCCCGGCGCATGGTCGTTTCCATCTCGGCCCGGATGCGGGCGACCTCGGCCAGACCCATGTCGTGGATCTGGCGCGCCGTGAGGTCGGTGGTCGAGAAGCGGCGGATCTGCTCCTGATAGTAACGCGCGCCATCCGGCATTTCCGAAGCGCCGATCGTCGTCCGCGCGCGCGTCATATAGTCCTCGCGGAAGAAGCGCAGCAGGTCGCGATAGGCCGGGATCGCCGCCTCGCGCAGCGCCGCCATCCCGTCGGCGCGCAGCCGCGTCTGCTCCTCGGCCGGGATCGAGGACGGCATGCGGCGGAAGGGGGCGTAGAGCGGGTTCGCCTCGCCGTCGGCGGTGAATGGCACGATCGTCGCGTCGCGGCCGTTCAAGGTCACGCGCGGCACCGAGAAGCCGCGCGCGAGGCCGGCGCGCATGTTGGCGGTGTGCTCGCCGAAATAGCGTGGCAGGTCGCGCAGCCGGCCGATGAAGCGGCGATATTCCTCCGCATTGGCGAAACCGGATTGCGGCGCGAGATAGGTCCAGAAGAAGCTGTCCGAGTTGAACGGCGCCTCATAGGTGCGGAACCGGACGTCGCCGATCTGTTCGAGCAGGGTGGTGCGGAACACGGCCGCGTTGATCCGCTCCTCGCCTGAAAGCTGGTCGACGGGAATCGCGTTCAGCTCGCGCAGCGCGTTCTCCCAATAAGCGAGCCGCTCGCGCTGCGTCGCCGGATCGACGCGTGGCCAGTGATCGGCGAGCGCGCCCGGTCCGCGGCCCTCGACCCGTCCGTCCTGCTGCCGCCGCCAGGCCCACTCCGCCTCGTAGAGCCGGCGCAGGCGCTGGTCGGCGCTGGTCGGCGCGGCCGCGGTCTGGGGCATCGTCTGGGCCGGCTGCGGCGCCTGGGCGAAGGCGGGCGTGGTGGCCAGCAGGGCGAGAAGGAGGAGAGCGCGGCGGGCGGGCATGAACGGGCTCCTGGTCAGATTCCGGTGACGGGATGGTTCTGGGCGGCGAGGCTGCGCGAGCGGCTGTAGGCAAAATAGACCGCCAGCCCGATCGCGTTCCAGACGACGAAACGGATCAGCGTCCCCATCGGCAAGCTCCACAGCAGATAGAGGCAGCCGATGATGGTGAGCGTGCCGACGACATAAGGCGCGGGGCAGCGGAAGACGCGCGGCAGATCGGGCCGCGTCCGGCGCAGGGCCATCACGCAGGCGCCGACCGCGATGAAGGCGGCGAGCGTGCCGGCATTCGCCAGCTCGGCGATCTCGTTGAGCGGGAAGAAGCCGGCGACGGCGGCAACCGCGACGCCGGTCACCGCGGTCATCAGGGTCGGCGTGCCGCTGCGCGGGCTGACCCTGGCGAAGGCGCGCGGCAGCAGCCCGTCCCGCGCCATGACGAAGAAGATGCGGCTCTGGCCGTACATCATCACCAGGATCACCGACGGCAGGGCGATCAGGGCGGCGAGGGCCACGGCCCAGGCGGCGAAAGGCTGATCGAGCGTGCGCAGGACGAGGGCCAGCGGCTCCGGCGAATCGGCGAGCAGGCGGTAGTCGAGCGCGCCGACCGCGGCGAGCGCGACCAGCATATAGATGAGCGTGCACACCGCCATCGAGCCGATGATGCCGATGGTGAGGTCGCGGCCGGGATTCTTCGCTTCTTCGGCCGAGGTCGCGACCGCATCGAAGCCGTAGAAGGCGAAGAAGACGATCGCGGCGGCGGCCATCACGCCGCGGGTCGTTCCCTCGGCGTCGACGGTGCTGCCGAAGCCGTAGGGCATGAAGGGCGTGAAGTTGGCGCCGCTGAAGGCGGGGAGCGCGAGCACGACGAAGACGGCGAGCGCGGTCAGCTTGATCGCGACGAGGACGATGTTCAGCGTCGCGCTCTCGCGGGTGCCGGCGATCAGCATGCCGCAGACCGCGAGCGCCACCAGCACGGCGGGGAGGTTGATGACGCCGCCGGCATGGGGACCGGCGAGCAGCGCCGCGGGCAAAAAGACGCCGATCGATTGCAGCCAGCCGACCAGGTAGCCGGCCCAGCCGACCGCGACCGCGCTGCAGGCGACCGAATATTCGAGGATCAGGCTCCAGCCGATGATCCAGGCGAGCGTCTCGCCCGCCACCGAATAGGTGTAGGTATAGGCGCTCCCGGAGGTCGGGATCAAAGTGGCGAGCTCGGCATAAGCGAGCGCCGCGCAGGCGCAGACCAGGCCGGCGACCAGGAAGGCGAGGATCACGGCCGGGCCGGCGCGATCGGCGCCGACGCCGGTCAAGGTGTAGATGCCGGTGCCGACGATCGCGCCGACGCCCAAGGCGATCAGATGCGGCCAGGAGAGCGATTTCCTCAGGCGATGATGCTCGGCGAGCGTGTCCTCGGCATGGATCGGCTTCAACGGTCCCCAGAACGAAAGCGCCATCAATCCCCCTCTTTCTGTCCGTCGAGCTGGCCTTCCAGATCGTCGAGCGTCTGACCGATATGCGCAAGCAGCAGCCTCGTCACGGCTTTCTCGTCGCGCGCCAGCCAGGCTTCGACCAACGCACGGTGCTCGTCATGGGCCCGCGCGTCCCGTCCCTGAGGCTCGAGATGCTTGCGGACATAGCGCTCCGATATGACGTGCAGCCGCTGGACGATGTCGAAGGTGAGCGGCTGGCCGGCGGGGCGGACCAAAGCGAGGTGGAAGGCGCGGTTCAACGCGCCGACGTCGCCGTGGCCGGCCATCGCGGCCTCGAGCTCTTCCAGCGCGATGATGGCCTGTGCCTGTTCGCGCATCGAGGCGCGGGCAGCGGCGCGGGCCGCGCTGCCCGGCTCCAGCGTGAGGCGCAGCGCATAGACCTCGCGCGCCTCGGCGGCGGTCAGCGGCGTCACGAACCAGCCGCGATTGACTTCCGATCGCAGCAGCCCTTCCTCCTCCAGCCGGGCGAGCGCCTCGCGCAGCGGGATCTTGCTGACTCCCAGCTCGGCGGCCAGCGTGTCCTGGCGGATCGGCTGGCCCGGCCCGGCGGCGCCGGAGAGGATGCGCTCGCGAAGCCGCTCGGCGAGCGCGGCGCTCATGTGACCGAAAAGCCCGCGTGGAATGGATCGTCGCTGTCGATCCAGATCGTGTTGAAGCCGGTCGCGAAAGCGGAGCCGGTGATTGACGGGATGATCGCCGGCACGCCGCCGACCTCGGTCTGGGCCTCCACCCGGCCGACGAAGCGGCTGCCGATATAGGATTCGTGGACGAACGTGTCGCCGACCTTCAGCACGCCTTTGGCGGCGAGATGGGCCAAGCGGGCTGAGGTGCCGGTGCCGCACGGGCTGCGGTCGATCGCCCGCTCGCCGTAGAAGACCGCGTTGCGCCCGTCGGCGCCGTCGCTTTTCGGCACGTCGGCCCAGAGCAAATGGGTGACGCCGCTGATCCGGTCGTCGAGCGGGTGGACCGGGGTGATCGTCTCGCGCAGCTTCGCGCGGATCGTGCGGCTGAGTTCGACGATCCGCGCCGCGCCGAGATCGTCGAGGCCGCGATATTCGCCCTGCGGCTCGATGATGCCGTAGAAATTGCCGCCATAGGCGATGTCGATGCTGAGCGTCCCGAAGCCGCGAACGTCCACCGAAACACCTCGCGCGGCAACGAATGAGGGAACATTGCGCAAAGTGACCGAGGTCACCTTGTCGCCTTCGCGGATATAAGTGATGCCGATCTCGCCCGCCGGCACCTCGACGGTCAGGCGCCCCGGCTCGCGCGGGACGATCAGGCCGTGCTCCAGCGCGA
>NZ_JBQTIN010000165.1:0-8359 GCF_052388015.1 Sphingosinicella sp. | reverse complement strand
TCAAGGCGAAGCTCGACGACCGGATGGAGAAGATCGAGCGGGGCGACGAGCTGCCGCCGGGCGTGCTCAAGATGGTCAAGGTGTTCGTCGCGGTGAAGCGCAAGCTGCAGCCGGGCGACAAGATGGCCGGCCGCCATGGCAACAAGGGCGTCATCAGCCGCATCCTGCCGGAAGAGGACATGCCGTTCCTCGAGGACGGGACGCCGGCCGATATCGTCCTCAACCCGCTCGGCGTGCCCTCGCGCATGAACGTCGGCCAGATTTTCGAGACCCATCTCGGCTGGGCCGCGCGCGGCCTCGGCCGGCAGGTCGCCGAGCTGCTGGAAGGCATGCAGGCGAAGGGCGACGCCAAGCCGCTCCGCGCCAAGCTCAAGGACATGTACGGCGCGCCTTATCACAAGGACCTCGACGCGCGCGACGACGGCGAGATCGTCGAGATGGCGGGCCTTCTCACCGGCGGCCTGCCGATGGGCACGCCAGTGTTCGATGGCGCCAAGGAAGCCGACGTCGCGGCGATGCTGGAGAAAGCGGGTCTCGACGTGTCGGGGCAGGTCACCCTGTTCGACGGCCGCACCGGCGAGCCGTTCGATCGCAAGGTGACGGTGGGCTACATCTACATGCTGAAGCTCCACCACCTCGTGGACGACAAGATCCACGCGCGTTCGATCGGGCCGTACAGCCTCGTCACCCAGCAGCCGCTGGGCGGCAAGGCGCAGTTCGGCGGCCAGCGCTTCGGCGAGATGGAGGTCTGGGCGCTCCAGGCTTACGGCGCCGCCTACACGCTGCAGGAAATGCTGACCGTGAAGTCCGACGACGTGATCGGCCGCACCAAGGTCTACGAGGCGATCGTCAAGGGCGACGACACGTTCGAGGCCGGCATTCCGGAGAGCTTCAACGTGCTCGTCAAGGAGATGCGCTCGCTCGGCCTCAACGTCGAGCTGAACAGCATCATCGACGAGAATGACGAGGACGCGCCGCAGCAGCTGGCGGCGGAATAAATTCACCCTCCCCTCCCGCTTGCGGGAGGGGCCGGGGGTGGGGTGGCCCGGCCCAACAGGCCCACCCCTCAATCCCCTCCCGCAAGCGGGAGGGGAGGTAAGAGGAAGAAGACATGAACGAGATGACCCCCTTCGCCAATCCGGTCGCCAAGCCGGAGACGTTCGACCAGATCAAGATCGGCATCGCCTCGCCGGAGCGCATCCGATCCTGGTCGTTCGGCGAGATCAAGAAGCCCGAGACGATCAATTACCGCACGTTCAAGCCCGAGCGTGACGGCCTGTTCTGCGCCCGCATCTTCGGTCCGATCAAGGATTACGAGTGCCTGTGCGGCAAGTACAAGCGCATGAAGTACAAGGGCATCGTCTGCGAGAAGTGCGGCGTCGAGGTCACCGTCTCGAAGGTCCGCCGCGAGCGGATGGGCCATATCGAGTTGGCCGCGCCGGTCGCCCACATCTGGTTCCTGAAGTCGCTGCCGAGCCGCATCGGCCTCCTGCTCGACATGCAGCTCAAGCAGCTCGAGCGCGTGCTCTATTTCGAGAGCTACATCGTCACCGAGCCCGGCCTGACGCCGCTCGAGAAGTTCACGCTCCTGACCGAGGACGAGCTGCTCGACGCCCAGGACGAATATGGCGAGGACGCCTTCACCGCCGGCATCGGCGCCGAGGCGGTCAAGCAGATGCTCATCGACCTCGACCTGGAGGGCGAGAAGGAGGCTTTGCTCGAGGAGTTGGCGACGACCAAGTCGGAGCTGAAGCCCAAGAAGATCATCAAGCGGCTGAAGGTCGTCGAGAGCTTCCTGGAATCCGGCAACCGGCCGGAGTGGATGATCCTCGACGTCGTGCCGGTCATCCCGCCCGAGCTGCGCCCGCTGGTGCCGCTCGACGGCGGCCGCTTCGCGACCTCGGACCTCAACGACCTCTATCGCCGCGTCATCAACCGCAACAACCGCCTGAAGCGGCTGATGGAGCTGCGCGCGCCGGACATCATCGTGCGCAACGAGAAGCGCATGCTGCAGGAAGCGGTCGACGCCCTGTTCGACAACGGCCGCCGCGGCCGCACCATCACGGGCGCCAACAAGCGGCCGCTCAAGTCGCTTTCGGACATGCTGAAGGGCAAGCAGGGCCGCTTCCGCCAGAACCTGCTCGGCAAGCGCGTCGATTATTCCGGCCGCTCGGTGATCGTCACTGGTCCGGAGCTGAAGCTGCACCAGTGCGGCCTGCCGAAGAAGATGGCGCTCGAGCTGTTCAAGCCGTTCATCTACTCGCGGCTCGACGCCAAGGGCCTGAGCATGACGCTCAAGCAGGCGAAGAAGTGGGTCGAGAAAGAGCGCAAGGAAGTCTGGGACATCCTCGACGAGGTGATCCGCGAGCATCCGGTGCTTCTGAACCGCGCGCCGACGCTCCACCGCCTTGGCATCCAGGCGTTCGAGCCGGTGCTGATCGAGGGCAAGGCGATCCAGCTCCACCCGCTCGTCTGCGCCGCGTTCAACGCCGATTTCGACGGCGACCAGATGGCTGTGCACGTCCCGCTAAGCCTCGAGGCGCAGCTGGAAGCGCGCGTGCTGATGATGTCGACCAACAACATCCTCTCGCCCGCCAACGGCAAGCCGATCATCGTGCCCTCGCAGGACATGGTGCTGGGTCTCTATTACCTGTCGATGGAGCGCGAGGGCGAGCCGGGCGAAGGCTCGATCATCGCCGACATGGCGGAGGTCCACCAGGCGCTGTTCCACGGCACGGTGACGCTGCACAGCAAGATCCACAGCCGCGTCCCGCAGACCGACGAGGCCGGCAAGCACTATATGAAGCGGGTCGAGACGACTCCGGGCCGGATGCTGCTCGGCGAGACGCTGCCGAAGAGCCACAAGGTGCCGTTCGAGACGATCAACCGCCTCCTGACCAAGAAGGAGATCGCGGACGTCATCGACATCGTCTACCGCCACACCGGCCAGAAAGAGACGGTCCTGTTCGCCGATGCCATCATGGGCCTCGGCTTCCGCCACGCCTTCAAGGCCGGCATCTCGTTCGGCAAGGACGACATGATCATCCCGGCCGAAAAGGAAGGGATGGTCGAGGAGACCCGCAACACGGTCAAGGACTTCGAGCAGCAATATCAGGACGGCCTGATCACCCACCAGGAGAAGTACAACAAGGTGATCGACGCCTGGTCGAGCTGCGGCGACCGGGTCGCGAACGCGATGATGGACAAGATCAAGGCTTCCGAAAAAGGTCCGGACGGCCGGCTCGCGCCGGTCAACTCGATCTACATGATGGCCCATTCCGGCGCCCGCGGCTCGCAGGCCCAGATGAAGCAGCTCGCCGGTATGCGTGGTCTGATGGCCAAGCCTTCAGGAGAAATCATCGAGACGCCGATCATCTCGAACTTCAAGGAAGGCCTCACCGTCCTTGAATATTTCAACTCGACCCACGGCGCCCGCAAGGGCCTCGCCGACACGGCGCTCAAGACGGCCAATTCGGGCTATCTGACCCGCCGGCTCGTCGACGTCAGCCAGGATTGCACGATCGTCGAGGAGGATTGCGGCACCAGCAACGTTCTGGACATGCGGGCGATCGTTCAGGGCGGCGCGACGATCGCATCGCTCGGCGAGCGTATCCTCGGCCGGACGCCGGGCGAGGACATCGTCGATGCGAAGACCGGCGACATCATCGTCAAGGAAGGCACGCTGATCGACGAGGCGGCTGCCCTGCTCGTGGATGAGCTCGGCATCCAGTCGGTCAACATCCGCTCGCCGCTGGTTTGCGAGAGCGAAATGGGCGTCTGCGGCAAGTGCTACGGGCGCGACCTCGCGCGCGGCACGCCGGTCAATATCGGCGAGGCGGTCGGCGTGATCGCCGCCCAATCGATCGGCGAGCCGGGCACGCAGCTGACGATGCGGACCTTCCACATCGGCGGCGCGGCGCAGCTCAACGAGACGTCGAGCCTGGATGCGATGGCCGACGGCACGATCGAGTTCCGCGATCTGCCGACGATCATGGACCCGCGCGGCCGACGGGTCGCGATGTCGCGCAGCGGCGAAGTCGCGATCGTCGACATGGACGGACGCGAGCGTTCGACGCACCGTATTCCCTATGGCGCGCACCTGATGTTCGACAGCGGCCATATCGCCAGCAAGGGCGACCGGATCGCGGAATGGGATCCGTTCATGATGCCGGTGATCACCGAAAAGGGCGGCACGGTGAAGTTCCAGGACCTCATCGAGAACAAGACCCTGGCCGAGCAGACCGACGAAGCGACCGGCATCGCCCAGCGGGTGGTGACCGAATATCGCGCGACGACCCGCACCAAGGAGGATCTGCGTCCGCGCATCACCCTTATGGACGAGAAGAGCGGCGAGGCCGCGCGCTACATGCTGGCGCCGGGCGCGATGCTCTCGGTCGAGGAAGGCCAGGTGGTGGAAGCCGGCGAGGTGCTCGCCCGCGTGAGCCGCGAGGCGGCCAAGACCCGCGACATCACCGGCGGTCTGCCGCGCGTCGCCGAGCTGTTCGAGGCGCGCAAGCCGAAGGAGAATGCGATCATCGCCAAGGTCTCCGGCAGGATCGCGTTCGGCAAGGACTACAAGGCCAAGCGCAAGATCGCGATCGTCCCCGAGGATGGCGGCGAGCCGGTCGAGTATCTGGTGCCGAAGTCCAAGGTCATCGACGTGCAGGAAGGCGACTTCGTCAAGCGCGGCGACAATCTGATTTCGGGCAGCCCCGATCCGCACGACATCCTCGAGGTGCTCGGCGTCAAGGCGCTGGCCGAATATCTCGTGTCGGAGATCCAGGAGGTCTATCGACTGCAGGGCGTTAAGATCAACGACAAGCACATCGAGGTGATCGTTCGCCAGATGCTGCAGAAGGTCGAGATCACCGAGAGCGGCGACACCACCTTCCTGGTCGGCGAGCAGGTCGACCGGCAGGAGATGAATGAGGTCAACGCGAAACTGAAGGAGCAGCCGGGCAAGAAGAAATATGCGGAAGGCAAGCCGGTGCTGCTCGGCATCACCAAGGCGAGCCTGCAGACCCGCAGCTTCATCTCCGCCGCCTCCTTCCAGGAGACGACGCGCGTCCTCACCGAGGCTTCGGTGCAGGGCAAGATCGACGATCTGGAAGGCCTCAAGGAGAATGTCATCGTCGGCCGTCTGATCCCGGCGGGCACCGGCGCGGGCATGAAGCGGATGCGGATCGCGGCCTCGTCGCGCGACGCGGCGCTGCGCGCCCAGCAGCGCTCGCTCCAGGAGGCGCTCATCGCCGCCAATTCGGCGGCCGAGGAGCATGTGGCCGAGCTCGCCCAAGGCCCGGAAGCGGCGATCAACGCCGATCCGCTGGAGGCGGTCGTCCAGAGCGGCAACGGCAGCGACGAGGACGCCGGCGACTATCTCCAGGCGGCCGAAGCCGAAGGAAAGGCGCAGGAATAAGGGGCGCCCCGAATTGCCGAAGCGCCCCGCCGTGATCCTCGCGGCGGGGCGCTTTCGCTTTTTCAGGACATGACGATGCGCGAAGCCTTCGCTCTCTTCCTGCTGGCGATGCTGATCGTCCCGCCGATCATCTGGATCCGGCGCGTCCGGCGCTTCTTCCGCGATCATCCGCGTCAGGACGATCGTTGATGCAGACGCCGGACCTTCGCGTCGCGATCTTCAGCGGCAATTACAATTATGTCCGCGACGGCGCGAACCAGGCGCTGAACCGGCTCGCCGGCTATCTGCTCCGGCAGGGCGCGGCGGTGCGCGTTTACTCGCCGGTGACGAAGACTCCGGCATTCCCCCCCACCGGCGATCTCGTCGACATTCCGGCCGTGCCGTTTCCCGGACGCCCCGAATATCGGATCGGCGTCGCCATCCCGCCGCGGGTGCGCCGCGACCTCAGGACCTTCCGACCCAACATCTTCCATGTCGCCAGCCCGGAGATCACCGGCCATCGCGCGGTGACGCTGGCGCGCAAATGGGACCTGCCGGTGGTCGCCTCGGTGCATACCCGCTTCGAGACCTATCCGCGCTATTACGGTCTCGCCTTCCTGGAACCGCTGGTGTTGGCGGCGCTTCGCCGCTTCTATCGCCGCTGCGACGCGATCTTCGCGCCTTCGGATTCGATGGCGCAGCTGCTGCGCGACCAGCGGATGAATTATGATGTCGGCATCTGGACGCGCGGCATTGACCGGGAGATTTTCAACCCGGGCCAGCGCGACATGACATGGCGGCGCTCGCTTGGCATCGCCGATGACGAGCCGGTGATCGGCTTCACCGGGCGGCTGGTGATGGAAAAGGGGCTGGACGTCTTCTCCGACACGATCGACCGGCTGGCGCGGCGGCAGGTGCGCCACAAGGTGCTCATCGTCGGCGACGGCCCGGCCCGCGACTGGTTCGAGAAAAGACTGCCGGACGCCTGCTTCGCCGGCTTCCAGGGCGGCGCCGATCTCGGCCGCGCCGTCGCCTCGATGGACATGCTGCTCAATCCGTCGGTTACCGAGACGTTCGGCAACGTGACCTTGGAGGCGATGGCGGCCGGCCTGCCGGTGGTCGCCGCGCGCGCGACCGGGAGCGAGAGCCTGGTCGAGGACGGTGTCACCGGCCGGCTGATCCGCCCCGGCGCGGTCGACGCCTTCTGCGCGGCGCTCGCGGCTTATTGCCGCGACGAGCAGGCCCGGCTCGAAGCGGGCACCGCCGGCGAAATGGTCAGCCGCCGTTATGGCTGGGACGAGGTCAATCAGGCTTTGGTCGACGCCTATCTGCGCGTCATCCGCCAGCACAATGAGGGCGGCCGCCAGCGGCCGAGCCCGGTTCCGTGAGATTGATGGGACGGGGCGAACGCCGCATCGCGGGGGCTGCGCCCAGCATTCTCCCCGTCCCGGCCCGATTTCAGGTCAGGCGTTCGATCTTCTGCGCCGCCTCGTCGAGGATCGCGGCGATCTTGTGCATCACATCCTCGTCGGCATCCTCGCGGGTGACGCGGTGCCAGAGCGCGGAAAGCAGGCTGGCGACCGAGCGCTTGATCGGCGCGCCGCCGGCCTTGCGATTGTCGCTGCCGGCCTCCTTCAGCCGCTCGAGCAGCCCGTCGACCTCCTCCGCATGTTCCTTGAGGTGGGCCTCGCCCTCCTCCGTCGCGGTGAAGACCTTGCGCGCGCTCTTGCTCTTCGTCTCCTCGATCAAGTCCATGTCCTGGAGCATGGTGAGGGTCGGATAGACGACGCCCGGGCTCGGCGCATAGGCGCCGTGGCTGAGCTCCTCGATCGCGCGGATCAGGTCGTAGCCGTGGCGCGGCTCGTCGGCGATCAGCCTCAACAGCAGCAGGCGAAGCTGGTCGCCCGTAAACATCCGGCCGCGACCGCGCCGGCCGCGGCCGCCGCCGTCACCCCAGTCGCCGCCCCAGCTCCAGCCCTTGCTCCAGCCGCGCCCGCCGCCGAAATCCATCGCGAACAAAGCGCCGGGGAAGCCCTCCGGCCCGCAATCCCTGCCCATCCTGAAACGCATCTGTGTCTCCTGTCGAATATTTTCTGATACGCTAAAATATATCTTATAGCTGAGCGGTCAAGATATATCTTGAAATAATTTAGAACCGATCCGGGCACGACGAAAAACGGGCGGCCAGATCGGCCGCCCGTTCTGTCGCCTGGCAGTGGCCTAAGAGGCTCAGCCCTCGGCGGTCTCGGTCTTCGGCGCGGCGGTCTCCGCCTTCGGCGCGCGCTGGTCGCGGCGCTCGGCGATGCGGGCCGACTTGCCGGTCCGGCCGCGCAGATAATAGAGCTTGGCGCGCCGGACGGCGCCCTTGCGGACGACCTCGATCGAATCGACGTTCGGCGAATAAAGCGGGAAGACGCGCTCGACGCCCTCGCCGAAGCTGATCTTGCGCACGGTGAAGGAGCTGCCGAGGCCCTTGTTGGCGCGGGCGATGCAGACGCCCTCGAAATTCTGAATGCGGGTGCGCTCGCCCTCGACGACGCGGACGCCGACGCGCAGCGTGTCGCCCGGACGGAATTCGGGGATCGCCTTGTTCGACTTGAACTGCTCGATCGCCTCGGCCTCGAGCGTCTGGATGAGGTTCATTGTCTAACCTTCGTCTTTCTCACGCCGCGCGCCAGAGGGCGATGGCCTTCGCGCGCCCCCATGGCGCTCGATCAGGTCCGGCCGCCTTAGCCGTGTCTCTTCTGCCGCCCTGGCCTTTCGCCAGGCGGCGATCTTCGCATGATCCCCCGATCGCAGCACTTCGGGGATCGTGCGCCCCTCCCACTCAACAGGACGGGTATAATGCGGATATTCGAGGAGGCCGCTTTCGAAGCTTTCCTCGGTTCCGCTGGAAGCCGCGCCCATTACCCCGGGGAGGAGGCGAACGCAAGCATCGAGCAGGACGAGCGCCGCCGGCTCGCC
>NZ_JBQTIN010000164.1:0-3096 GCF_052388015.1 Sphingosinicella sp. | reverse complement strand
TATGCCGAAGGCGTGCTCGACGAGCGGCGGCTGTTCATGGAGCTGATGACCGGCAAGCAGGCCCGCGCGCAGCAATATTTCTTCTTCGCCGAGCGCAAGGCGGCGAAGATCGACGGCATTCCGGAGGAGACGCTGCCCCGCGAAATCAAGCGCGTCGGCGTGATCGGCGCCGGCACGATGGGCGGCGGCATTTCGATGAACTTCCTGTCCGCCGGCATCCCGGTGACGATCGTCGAGATGCAGCAAGAGGCGCTCGACCGGGGCACCGGCGTGATGCTCAGAAACTACGAGGCGACGGCCGCCAAGGGGCGGATGACCGCCGAACAGGTCGGCCAGGCGATGGGGTTGCTCAATCCCACGCTCGACCTCAATGCGCTCGCCGATTGTGACCTCATCATCGAGGCGGTGTTCGAGAATATGGACGTGAAGAAGAAACTCTTCACGAAGCTGGACGCGATCGCCAAGCCGGGCGCGATCCTCGCCTCCAACACCTCTTACCTCTCGATCGACGAGATCGCCTCTGTGACGAAGCGGCCGGAGGACGTGCTGGGCTTGCACTTCTTCTCGCCGGCCAATGTGATGAAGCTGCTCGAGGTGGTGCGCGGCGCGAAGACCCAGCCGGACGTGCTGGTGACGGCGATGCAGCTCGCCAAGAGGATCAAGAAAGTCGCGGTGGTGGCGGGCGTTTGCTACGGCTTCATCGGCAATCGCATGCTGATCCCGCGTCAGATGCAGGCGATGCAGCTGCTGCTCGAAGGCGCGACGCCGGAGCAGGTCGACCGGGTCCACGTCGAGTTCGGCATGCCGATGGGGCCGTTCCAGATGTCCGACCTCGCCGGGGTCGATATCGGCTGGCACCGCGACCCGACCCGGATCGAGAACATCCGCGACGCGCTTTGCGCGATCGACCGCTGGGGCCAGAAGAAGGGCGCCGGCTTCTACGATTATGACGAGAAAAGAAACCCCTCCCCTTCACCCGTCGTGCAGGGGATCATCGACGATTTCCGCGCCAAGGCCGGCGTCGAGAAGCGCGAGATCAGCGACCAGGAGATCATCGAGCGCACCCTCTACACGATGGTCAATGAAGGCGCCCTGATCCTGGAGGGCGGCTTCGCGCAGCGGGCGTCCGACATCGATGTCGTCTGGGTCTACGGCTATGGCTGGCCGGTCTACCGCGGCGGGCCGATGCACTGGGCGGACAGCGAGGGGCTAGACAAGATCGTCGCCGGGATCAGGAACCAGCTGCTGCGACTCGGGGCGGACTTCAACCTGTCCGACATGCTGGTGAAGAAGGCGGAGGCGGGCGAGAAGCTTACCCGCTGATCGCGCGCGGCAGCGCCGAGACCAGGGTCGTGGCCGCGATCAAGCCGACGATCACGGCCAGCTGAGCCCCGGACGCCGCGCCAGCGATCCCGGCAAGCGCCGCGAAAACAGTCATGACCATGTTGGTGGCGATCGTCGCCCAGCGCACGCCGGATGCTCTGGCGCCGTAGCTGCGATTGAGCAGGTTGAGGACGCCAGTCAGGACCAGCAGCAGGCCGCCGCTCGCGAACCAGATCGCGCGACTGTTGAACGCGTCGAAGAAGCGCGCGGTCGAGACGGTGTGGAACAGCCCCAGCAGGATGACCAGCAGCGCGAGGATCAGATAGATTCGGCGCATCGCCTTGTTCCCCATTGCGCAGGAATGATAGCAGCACGGCCAGCGGAGCGCACCGTTCACGCTGTGACTCGACACTTTTCGTCACCCCCAGCTTGTTTCAGGGTCCATTGGTCAACTGTCCGGACGGTGGAGGAATGGATGCTGAAACGAGTTCAGCATGACGGAAAATGGATGCGGCGGGAGATCCTCGCGCCGGTCTTCGCCCTGCTGCTCGCCGCACAGTCCCCGGCCTACAACCCGGCGGCCGAGGAAGCGGCGATCCGGCAGGTCATCGCGGACATGGAGGTGGCATGGAATCGTGGCGATTTCCGCGGCTATATGCAGGGCTTCCTCAACCCCGACGTGGTGTTCGTGTCGCGCGGCGAGTTCCAGCGCGACTGGCAGGGGACGCTCGACCATTATGTCCGCGATTATGGCGGCGACCCGGCGCGGCGCGGGCGGCTCCATTTCTTCGACATCCGCGTCCAGATGCTTTCGCCCGACGCCGCCCAGCTGATCGGCCGCTACCGCCTGGAAGGCGGCGTACGGCCGCAGGACGGGATTAACACCCGCCTGTTCCGCAAGGTGAACGGCCGCTGGGTGATCGCGCTCAACCATGTGAGTTCACGGGAGGTAGCGCGCTAACGCTTCCGATGGGAGGCGCCCTGACCCTCGATCAGTGAGTGATTTCGGGAGGCCTAAGCTGGCCTCTTAGTTGATGGGCAAAATAGTTTCCGTATTCGCCGCGATTGTCGAATGTGCTCTCCGAAAGCGGAGAATGCTTGGCAGCCATCGCCCGATCTATCATCCGACGACCCCGTGCTCGCCATCGCTCGTCAATCCCTAGAACGTAGCCACCTACCTCCGCCATAATTCCCGCGACGAACAGGAACTCGACGTCATCCGAACGCTCTCCGCCAAGATGAGCAAACACCTCGTGCCACAACGTATCGACGTCCTCATCGTCGGTCAGGTCGGTCAGAAACGGGGGTTCCGCCCAGTGCCACCACGCGAGAAACAGCAATTCGAGACCAGGTTCGCGGTCACGCTCTCCTTCGCGCCATCGGGCCTTGAGACCACGATATCGTTCTTCCAGGCTCGTCACTGCTCCGTCCGCCCGAGCAATTCCACAAGCTCCTGACGCCAGAAGCGGGCCCAGGTGTGGGTGCCGTGGCCGCGGGTTTCGGCGGTGGCGGGGATGAGGATGTAGCGGGCGGTGGGCATGCGCCGCGCCGCCGCCTCGGCGATGCCGTAGCCGGCGGGATTGATGAAATCGTCGGCGCTGTTGATCCAGGTCATGGGGACGCGGATTCGCTCCAGATTCGGCAGGGGATTGTAGGTCCGCGAGGCGTCGAGCTGGTAGATCAGGTCATTGGCGTCGCGGCTCGCCATGTCGCGCGTGACCCGCTCGACGATAAAAGCGTCGGCGGCCGCGCGGGTCGGATAGGCGACCTGGA
>NZ_JBQTIN010000163.1:0-32517 GCF_052388015.1 Sphingosinicella sp. | reverse complement strand
AGCCGAAGCCCGGATCGACGATGATCTTTTCGCGTGCAATCCCGGCCGTCGTCGCCGCCGCGATACGCTCCTCCAGCCAGTCATAGACTTCGAGCGGCACCGGCCGGTAATAGCGCGGATCGTCCTGCATCGTCGCCGGATCGCCCTTGTGATGCATCAGCACGATTGGGCAGCCGGCGCGCGCAATCACCGCCGCTGCGTTCGGGTCCCAAGTCAGCGCCGACACGTCGTTGACCAGGGCCGCGCCCGCGCCCAGCGCCGCCTCCATCACGCTGGCCTTGCGGCTGTCGATCGAGACCGCGACGCCGCCCGCCGCGAGCCGCCGCACCACCGGTTCGACCCGCGCAGTCTCGTCGCCCTCCCACACGGCCTTCGCCCCGGGCCGAGTCGATTCGCCGCCGACATCGACGATCGCCGCACCCGCCGCCGCCATGTCATGCCCGGCCTGGATCGCGGCTTCTGAATCGGCAAATCGTCCGCCGTCGGAAAAACTATCCGGCGTGGCGTTGAGTATGCCAACCACCTGCGGTTGATCGAGGCGGACGATCCGCTCGCCGAGCGACAGCGAAGGGCGTGGCGACGTGATGTTGGCCCAGGTCAGCCTGGCTTCATCGCCCAGGCTGTTTAGCCGCTCTTCGATCCCTTCGACTGAAACCAGCTCGGCCTCATTCCCAAGGATGATTTCCACCGCTGAGAACCAGTTCAGGCCGCCCGCGAGCCGCGCGACCTTGCCGTCATGTCCGAACGGCGCATCGACGAAGCCGGTGGGGCGGAGATAGATTCGGCCGGTCATCCGCCGACTCTAAGCCAGCGCGGCGAGATAGTCCTGCCGGAGCGTGTCGAGCACCACCAGCGCCCCTTCCCGCTCGACATGCCAGAAGGTCCAGCCGTTGCAGGAAGGCGCGTTCTGGAGACCGGCGCCGATCTTGTGGATCGACCCCTGTGTCCCGGCGATTTCCAGCGTGCCGTCGGCGCGCACAGCCGCCCGCCAGCGGCGCTTCGAATCGGTCAGCTCCGCGCCGGGCACGATCAAGCCGCTTTCCACCAGCGCACCGAACGGCACCTTCTGCTGGTTCGCGCGCGCCCCCATCGTGCGCATCGCGCTCTCGTCGAGCGGCAGCGTCGATTGAATCCGCGCCCTGGCGACCTCGATATAGCGCCCCTCGCGCTCGATCCCGATCCACGCGCGGCCCAGCCGCCGCGCCACCGCGCCGGTCGTGCCGGTGCCGAAGAAGGGATCGAGCACGACATCGCCGGGCTTGGTCGAGGCGAGCAGCACGCGGTACAGCAGGGCTTCCGGTTTCTGGGTCGGATGCGCCTTGGCCCCGTCCTGTTTCTCGCGCTCCGCGCCGGCGCAGATCGGGATCACCCAGTCGGAGCGCATCTGCAGCTCGTCGTTGAGCGCCTTCATCGCGCGATAGTTGAAGGTGTAGCGGCTGTCCTCGCTGCGCGACGCCCAGATCAGGGTCTCGTGCGCATTGGTGAAGCGGGTGCCGCGGAAGTTCGGCATCGGGTTCGATTTGCGCCAGATGATGTCGTTCAGAATCCAGTAGCCCGCGTCCTGGAGCGCCGCGCCGACCCGGAAGATGTTGTGGTAGGAGCCAATCACCCAGAGCGTGCCGTTGGGCTTCAATATGCGCCGCGCCTCGGCCAGCCAGGCGCGGGTGAAGTCGTCATAGGCCTGGAAGGTGTCGAACTTGTCCCAGGCGTCGTCGACCGCGTCGACCCGGCTTCCCTCGGGCCGGAACAGGTCGCCGCCAAGCTGCAGATTATAGGGCGGATCGGCGAAGACCATGTCGACGCAGGCGTCGGGCAGGTGCTTCATCGCCGCGACGCAATCGCCCTGGATGATCCGGCCGAGCGGCAGCTCCGGCTTCGTCTCCGCCTCGCTCGACCGCATCCGGCCGACGCGCCCCATCACGCTCATATCCACCGCCCCCCAGGTTCGGACGGCCATGCTGAGTCACAAGGACTCCATGGTCAAGATCAGACACTTGCAGGATATGGTTAACAGGCCGTTGCGGGTGACGGGAACGAAACGAGTCCCCCCTAGATGTGGTGGGCGACATCCTCGGCGAAGCCCCACCGACAGCAGTGTGGCGCGAAAGACTCAGAGCCCGAGATTGGGCTGCCGCACCGGCGCGAAGCTGCGGCGGTGGAGCGGCGTCGGGCCGAGAGCGCGCAGGGCGCGCTGGTGCGCCGGGGTGGGATAGCCCTGGTTCGTCTCCCAGCCATAGCCGGGATAGGCGCGCGAATAGTCCAGCATCATCCGGTCGCGGGTGACCTTGGCGACGATCGAGGCGGCGGCGATCGAGCGGCATTTCGCGTCGCCGGCGACGATCGCGACCGACGGCCGCTCCCAGCGCGGGCAGCGATTGCCGTCGACCAGCACCATCGCCGGATCGAGCCCGAGCGCGTCGACCGCCCGGCTCATCGCCAGCATCCGCGCCCAGTAGATGTTGAGGCTGTCGATCTCCTCGACCGTCGCCAGGCCGACGCCGCAGACCGCGACTTTCATCAGCCGGGCATAGATCGCCTCGCGGGCTTCTCTCCGGAGCACCTTCGAATCGTCGATGCCGCGCGGAAACCTGTTGCGATCCAGAATGACCGCCGCCGCGACCACTGGCCCAGCGAGCGGGGCGCACCCCGCTTCGTCCACGCCGGCAAGCGGATCAGGATGGATTTTCTCCAGCTTGAAACACGGCCGGGCCATGACGCGCCCTTAAGAATCCACGCACCGTCATGCCAGCGAAAGCTGGAATCTCAGTTGTTTTTCCTGTTGATAAGCTCGAGCGGAACCTCACCGAGCGTATGGCCGACCGGCCCGTTGCCCTCCCCAAAGCAGGGCGCGGCAAGCAGAGCCGCCCGGACATAGGCCCGCGCCTGATCGACCGCCTCCGGCAGCGCGAGCCCGTGGCCGAGCCCCGTCGCGATCGCGCTGGCCAGCGTGCAACCGGTGCCGTGCGTATGGCGCGTTTCGATCCTCGCGTCGGTCCAGCGGCGGACCTGGCCGTCCGGCTGCACGAGAATGTCGGTGAGCAGATTGCCCTCGAGATGCCCGCCCTTGGCGAGAACGGCCCGGCCGCTGTCGTCGGCGAACGCCCGCGCCGCCACTTCCAGTTCATCGTCCGAGCCGATCGCCCGGTCGGCGAGCAGCTCCAGTTCCATGAGGTTCGGCGTGATCACCGTCGCCAGCTCGGCGATCGCGCAGAGCGCCTCGAACGTTCCGTCCTCGTTGAGCGCGTCGCCGCTGGTCGCGACCATCACCGGATCGAAGACGATCGGGACATTGTCGAAGGTGAAGCGCAGCAGCGTCTCGACCGTCCGCGCGATCTCCGGCGTCGCCAGCATGCCGATCTTCACCACGTCCACCCCGAGATCGAGCGCCGAATCGACCTGCGCCGCGACGAACTCGGCTGGAACCGGCATCACATCCTGCACGCCCAGCGTATTCTGCGCGGTGAGCGCGGTGACGGCGGTCATCGCGTAGCCGCCCAGCATCGTCACCGTCTTGATGTCCGCCTGAATCCCCGCGCCGCCTCCAGAGTCCGAGCCGGCGATGATCAGGATGCGCGGCGGCGTCACCGCTTGAAGCGGCGCTCGGTCGAGGCCGGGTTGCGCTCAAGCGCGGCGCCGACGCGCATCGGGCGTTCGAGCAGGTCGCCGCCGCAATTGGGGCAGCGTTCCTCCAGAGCGTCCGTACAGGCGGCGCAGAAGGTGCATTCGAACGAGCAGATGAACGCGCCATGCCGGTCCGCCGGCAGGTCGCGTCCGCAGCGTTCGCAATCGGGTCTCATTTCCAACATCAGGCCGTCCTCACCGCTTCGCAGATCGTTTCCACGACTTCTCCGACCAAGGCTTCGTCCTCACCCTCGGCCATCACGCGGATCAAGGGCTCGGTCCCCGACTTGCGGATCACCAGCCGTCCGCCGGCGCCGAGCCGCGTCTCCCCAGCCGAGATGGCGGCCTTGACCGTCTCCGCCTCCAGCGGCGCACCGCCGTCGAAGCGGACATTCTTCAGCAGCTGCGGCAGCGGCTGGAACAGGTTCAAGAGCTCGCTCGCCGGCCGCCCGGCGAGCACCATTTCAGCGAGCACCTGCAGCGCCGCGACGAGGCCGTCGCCGGTCTTGCCATGATCGGTGAGGATGATGTGGCCGGATTGCTCGCCGCCGACGTTGAAGCCGCCTTCGCGCATCGACTCGAGCACATAGCGGTCGCCGACCTTGGCCCGCTCCAGCGTCAGCCCCTCGCCTTGCAGGAACCGCTCCAGGCCGAGGTTCGACATCACCGTCGCGACCACGCCGCCACCCTTTAGCGCGCCACGACGGTGCCAGGACGAGCCGATCAGCGCCATCAGCTGGTCGCCGTCGATCACATTGCCTTTCTCGTCGACGACGATCAGCCGGTCCGCGTCGCCGTCCAGCGCGATACCGAGATCGGCCCCGGCGTCGACGATCGTCCGGCGCAGCAGGGCGATGTCGGTCGACCCGCAGGCCTCGTTGATGTTGAGGCCGTTGGGCGAGACGCCGATCGCGGTCACTTCGGCGCCCAGCTCCCACAGAGCCGAGGGCGCGACCTGATAAGCGGCGCCGTTCGCGCAATCGATCACCACCTTGAGGCCATCGAGCCTGAGCCGCGCCGGAAAAGTCTGCTTGACCGCGTGGATATACCGCCCGCGCGCGTCCTCGATCCTTTTCGCCCGGCCGATCGCCTCGGCCGGGACGAGCGCCGGCGGGCTCTCGATAAGCGCCTCGATCTCCAGCTCGTCCTCGTCGGAGAGCTTGTAGCCGTCCGGCCCGAACAGCTTGATCCCATTGTCGACGAACTTGTTGTGGCTGGCCGAGATCATCACGCCCAGATCGGCGCGCATCGACTGGGTCAGCATCGCCACCGCCGGCGTCGGCACCGGCCCGACCATCACCACGTCCATGCCGACGCTGGTGAAGCCGGCGACCAAAGCGGTCTCCATCATATAGCCGGACAGCCTTGTGTCCTTGCCGACGACCACCCGGTGGCGGTGCGCGCCGCGCAGGAAATGCGCGCCGGCCGCCTGGCCGACCTTCAGCGCCATTTCGGCGGTCATCGGCATCTGGTTGGTCCGGCCCCGAATGCCGTCGGTGCCGAAAAATTTGCGCGTCATGCGACGAAAAAGCCCTTTTTTGCCCCGTATTCCGGTCTGATAGCGCGCTCGCATGCAAAGTGCGAGGTCGCGCTTCCGCGAGGGACCGGAGCCGGTTAAGACCGCCCGATGTCCCAAGCGACCCGCATCCTGCTCGCGCTCGTCCTCGGCCTCGGGCTTGGCATCCTCGCCGTCGCCAGCGGCGGGGCCTGGGTGGAAGGCGCGATCGGCGTCGCCGAGCCGATCGGCGGCATGTGGCTGAATGCGCTCCGGATGACGATCGTGCCTCTCGTCGTCGCCTTCCTGATCACCGGCGTCGCCGCCTCCGCCGAGGCGGCGCGGGCCGGACGGCTGGCCACCAGAGCGATCGTCCTGTTCGTCGTGATCCTCTGGTGCTCGGCGCTGACCGCGGCCTTGCTGATGCCCTTGCTGCTCGATCTCTTTCCGCTCGCGCCCGACGCGGCTCAGGCCTTGCGCGGCGCGCTGGCCGGCGCGGCTTCTGTCGGCACGGCGCCGAGCTTCGCGGATTTCCTGCAGTCGATCGTGCCGACCAATGTCATCGCGGCGGCGAGCCAGGACGCGATCCTGCCCCTCATCCTCTTCACGCTCGTCTTCGCCTTTGCCCTCACCCGTTTGCCCGAGGAGCCGCGCGAGCGGCTGGTCGGCTTCTTCCAGTCCATCGTCGATGTGATGCTGGTCATCATCAACTGGGTGCTGTGGATCGGGCCGATCGGCGTGTTCGCGCTCGCTTTCGTGGTCGGCGCGCGGGCCGGCGGATCGGCCTTCGGCGCTTTGCTCCATTATGTCGTCATCGTCTCGGCGGTCGGGATCGTGGTCTGGCTCGCCGCCTGGCCCCTGGCGTTCTTCGGCGCGCGCATTCCGCTCGGCCGCTTCACCCGCGCCATCGCCCCCACCCAGGCGCTGGCGATCAGCACCCAATCCTCTCTCGCCTGCCTGCCGGCGATGCTGCGCGCCGCGGCAAAGCTCGACGTGCCCGCCGCCGCGGCCGGCGTCGTGCTGCCGATGGCGGTCGCGATCTTCCGCGCGACCGGGCCGGTGATGAACTTCGCGGTGGCGATCTACATCGCTTACTGGTTCGGGATCGAGCTCACGCCGACGATGCTGGCGGTCGGCGTCGCGGCCGCCGCGACCACGACGATGGGCGCGGTCGGCATTCCGGGCCAAGCGAGCTTCGTCACCTCGATCGCGCCGATCTGCATCGCGATGGGCGTGCCGATCGAGCCGCTCGCCATCCTCATCGCGGTCGAGGTCGTCCCGGACCTGTTCCGCACCCTTGGCAATGTCGCCATGGACGTCGCCGCGACCGCGACCGTCGCGCGGCGGAGCGGCTTCGAAGCCGACGAGGCCGACACCCGCGAGGACAGGTTGCTGGAGGAAGGCGCATGAAAACCCGAAGCCTCGGCGGCCTGACGGTGTCGGCCCTCGGTATCGGCTGCATGCCGATGGTGACCGGTGGCAACATCACTTACGGCGCCGCCGCCGGCGAGGACGAATCGATCGCGACGATCCACCGTGCGATCGATCTCGGCATCACCTTCTTCGATACGGCGGAGATTTACGGGCCGTTCCAGAACGAGGAGCTGCTCGGCCGCGCGATCGAGCGGCGGCGCGACGGCCTCGTGATCGCGACCAAGTTCGGCTTCAGCTACGCCGGCGCTCAGATCACCGGCATCGACGGCAGCCCGGGCAATGCCCGCCGCGCCTGCGAAGGCTCGCTCCAGCGGCTGGGCATCGAGACGATCGATCTCTTCTACCAGCACCGGGTCGATCCGAACGTCCCGATCGAGGAGACGGTCGGCGGCATGGCCGAGCTGGTTCGCGAGGGGAAGGTCCGCCACATCGGCCTGTCCGAGGCGGGCCCGGAAACGCTGCGCCGCGCCGCCGCGGTCCATCCGATCGCCGCGCTGCAGTCCGAATATTCGCTCTGGGAGCGCGGCGTCGAGGACGACATTCTCCCAGTCTGCCGCGCGCTCGGCATCGGCTTCGTCCCCTACAGCCCGCTCGGCCGCGGCTTTCTCACCGGCCAGATCAGGAGCCGCGACGATCTTCCCGCCGACGACTGGCGGCGCAACGACCCGCGCTGGTCGGAGGAGAATTTCGGGGCCAATCTCAAGCTCGTCGCCATCGTCGAGCGGGTCGCGGCGCGGCATGGTGCGTCGCCCGCCCAGATCGCGCTCGCCTGGCTGCTCGCCCAGGGCGAGGACGTCGTCCCCAGTCCCGGCGTCAAGCGGCGCGTCACGCTGGAGGACAGCGCCAAAGCCGCCGATCTGTCACTGACCGCGGACGACCGCGCCGAGTTGGACGGCGCCGGCGCTGTATCCGGCCCGCGCTATGACGAGGCGGGCATGCGGCGAGTGCGGCTCTGATGCCGATTCGCCTTCGCGGCTATCCGGTCTCGTTGGGGGCTTTGTTGATCCTCCTCGGCATTGCGGGCTTCGTTCCGGCATTGCTGACGCCAGGGCCGGAGGTTCACCCGCTGGCGATCGACACGCCGCACGACCAGCTGTTCGGCCTGTTCCCGGTCAGCGCGCTCGACAACATCTTCCATATCCTGCTCGGCGCCTGGGGTTTCGTCGCGGCGCGCAGCCGGCACCGCTCCGTCCTCTACGCGCGGGCGACGACGGCGATCTTCGCGCTGTTGACCATCCTCGGCTTCGTGCCTTTCTCGGACGCCTTCCCGCTCTATGGCAACGATATCTGGCTGCACGCGCTTATGACCCTGGTCGCCGCTTATTTCGGCTGGGTCCACCGCACCCCGCCGGCCTGACATTTGTCGGAAATGCGTCGGACCATCTAGCGCGATTCCCGGCGGTCGCGTAGAACGCGCCCCATGAAACGCTCGGTCAAACTCCTCCTCGTCACGGCCACGCTGGCTTCGCCGACCATGCCCGGTGCAATCCAGACCGCCGCGCTCGCCCAGAATGCCGCGCCCGCCGCGGGTCAGCCGGCGGCAACGCCGACCACGCCCATACCTCCGGTCGTCCCGACCGTTCAGGTCTGGCGGCGCGAAGCGGCGCGCGAGCTGCTCGCTTATGTCGATGCGATCGGCGAGGAAGGGCTCGATCCGGCGGCCTACAATCCGGATCGGCTGCGCACCGCGATCGACACCGGCGACGACGGTGCGATCACGCCGGTCGCGACCCAGCTGTTCCTCCGCCTCACCCGCGACCTTTCCGGCGGCGCGGTGCGCGGCAACGGCCGCGGCGAGAGCTATCTTCCCGACGTCACGATCGGTGCCGCGCGCCAACAGGAGCTGCTCGCGCGCGCATCCCAGGGCGGGGTGGAAGCGATCCTCGACGGGCTGCACCCGGTCCATCCGCAATATGCGCTGCTGCGCCGCGCCCTTGCCCAGGCGCCGGCCGAGGACCGCGCCCGCCGCGAGATCATCCGCGCCAATATGGAGCGCTGGCGCTGGATGCCGCGCAGCATGGGCGCGCGCCATGTGATCGTGAACGTCCCCGCCTTCACCGCCGCGATCGTCGACAACGGCTCGGTCACGGTGCGCCATCGCACCGTCGTCGGCGCGCGCCGGACGCAGACGCCGCAATTGAGCGCCGAGATAACGGCCGTGACGATCAACCCGTGGTGGAACGTGCCGCAGAGCATCATCCGCGAGCAGGGCGGCCGCTTCGGCGGCGGCTATCAGGTCACACGCGGCGCTGGCGGCGGGATGAGCGTCCGCCAGCCGCCGGGGCCGCGCAACGCGCTCGGCCGGGTCAAGATCGAGATGCCGAACCCGCACGCCATCTACCTGCACGACACGCCGGCCCAGGCCTTGTTCGAGCGGCCGGTGCGCGCCTTCAGCCATGGCTGCATCCGCACCCAATATGTCCGCGATTTCGCCGCGGTGCTGCTTCAGGCGACCGGCCAGTGGAATCGCGGCGCGATCGATCAGGCGGTCGAACGGGGCCGGACCGTCTCGGTGCCGCTGACGACCCGGATCCCGGTCTACATCGCCTATTTCACCGCCGCCGGCACCAATGACGGCAATATCGTCACTTATGCCGACATTTACGGCCGCGACAGCGCGGTGCGCGCCGCATTGAACCGCGCCGGCGGCGCGGCGACGGCCAGCCGCTAAACGACACGCGGCGGGAACGCCGCCTGCCAAGGACCGTTGTCCACTCCGGGGCGAAACCCGGAGGCGGTCATGGCGCGCGACACCGATCATCGTTCCTACTGGAACGCGACCGCGCCGCAGGTCGGCTTTCCTGCGCTTCGAGGCGATCTGAATGTGGATGTCGCGATCATCGGCGGCGGCATCGTCGGCGTCACGACCGCCCGGCTGCTCAAGGATCGCGGCCTCACGGTCGCCTTGGTCGAGGCACGCCGGATCGGCGAGGAGGTCACCGGCAAATCGACCGCCAAGATCACCTCGCAGCACAATATCGTCTACACGACGATCGCGGGGAAGTTCGGCGCGGATGGCGCGCGGGCCTATGCCGAGGCCAACCAGGCCGGCCTCGCTGCGATCCGGGAGCTGGCCGCCCGCCATTCGATCTCCTGCCACCTGGAGAGCCGGCCCGCCTTCACCTACACGCGCGACGAGGGCGAGGTGCAGAGGATCGAGGACGAGGTCGCCCTTGCCAGGAAGCTCGCCCTCCCCGCTTCGCTCACCACCGAGACCGGCCTGCCCTTCCCGGTCTGCGCGGCAATGCGCTGGGACGATCAGGCCCAGTTCCACCCGGTCAGATATGTGAAGGGCCTGGCAGCGACGATCCCCGGCGACGGCTGCGCGGTCCACGAAGGCTCGCGCGTGATCGATTGGGACGCGCGCCGGATCGCGACCGATCAGGGCAGCGTCCGCGCCCGCCATGTCGTCATGGCGACGCATCTTCCGCTCGGCCGGACCGGTTTCTTCTTCGCCGAGAATTATCCCCACATGCACCCGGTGATCATGGGGGCCGCGCAGGCCGGGCGCGTGCCGCCAGGCATGTACATCAGCGTCGAGACGCCGCGCCGTTCCACGCGCGGCCATCGCGACGCCGAGGGCGAGGACTGGATGATCTTCACCGGCCCGTCCTTCCGCCATGGCCATGTCGACGAGGAGCGCGAGAGCTTCGCCGAGATCGAGCGTTTCGCCGCCCGCCATTTCGGCGTCACGCCCGCCTGGCGCTGGACCAATGAAGACTACACCCCGATGGACCATGCCCCGTTCATCGGCCCATCCTCCTCGTCCGACGATCATCTGCTCGTCGCGACCGGCTTCAACGCCTGGGGCATCTCGACCGGCACGGCCGCCGCGATCCTGATCGCCGACCTGATCGAGGGCCGCGACAATCCCTGGCTGAAGCTGTTCGATGCCCGCCGGGTGAAGCCGCTGGCCTCGGCGAAGGAGTTCGCCGCCGGCAACGCCCATGTCGCGCGCGCGCTGGTCGGCGGCTACCTCCAGCGCAAGCTGCACGGCTTCGACGAGTTCAAGGCCGGCGAGGCGGCGATCCTGAAGATCGACGGCGACAATGTCGCCGGCTTCCGCGACGAGGACGGGACGCTGCACGCGGTCTCGGCCGTATGCTCCCATATGGGTTGCATCGTCGGCTGGAACGAGACCGACCGGACATGGGACTGCCCCTGCCACGGCTCGCGCTTCGAGCCGGATGGCTCCGTGATTCACGGGCCCGCGGTCGCGCCGCTGGCGAAAGCCGACGGCGATGAGGGCTCAGGCGCTGCGCGCGGCGTAAAGGAAATGACCGGGGCCGAGCCGCGCTAGTGTCTCGCGCTGACTGGAGGCCGAAAGCGCGAAGCAGCCCTCGCTGCGGCCGAGCCGGCCCTGCGTGTTGATGATCGACGGCTCGGCATACCAGGCGGGATGAACGACGATCGCCCGCGTCTCGGCATTGTAATTGGTGTGGTCGAGCCCGCGCACCCGCATCGAGCGGCCATAATGGCCGTCATAATAAACGCCGACGAGATAGGCGCCTTCGGATGTCGCCTCGGAGCCGATCCGGTTCGAGAAATTCTGCAGGAATCCGGTATGCGCCGGATCGGAGCCGCGGCCATGCGACACGAGGTGTCGCGTCACCTGGCCGGTGTTGGTGTCGAGCAGGTAGAACCGCGGTTCGCTCGACACTTTGGAGAAATCGACGATGCCGACGACCTCGGTGCGGCGGATCATGGCCCGATGCCGGTCGAAGGCGGCGCGGGCGCGGGCGACGATGCGCGGATCGACGCTGGGATCGACGGTGACGCGGGGCCGGGCGGGCTGAAGCGGCGTCGCCGGCACAGCGGCGCGCATGTCGGGACGGCCGCGGCCCGACGGCGCCGGCAGGACCGAGGCAAGCAATGGCGAGCTGCCGAGCAGCGCAAGCGCTCCGGCCGAGGCGCCAGCCTCGATCACCTGCCGACGTGAAAGCGACATCCCAAGATTCTCCCCGCTCAAGTCCGAAAGCTAAGGAATTTGTCCTGTCGTCTCAATAAGCTGGCCTGCCCCGATCGGGTCCGTTCGTCGCGCCCGCCATGCGCTTTGCCGCACTTTCCGCGGCGAGGATTAACGATTGGGGCATCGCCGGGACAGAAGGTGCCTTATCGGCGACGAATGGCGGCCAGGCAGCAAGCGGGCCGCGAACTGCCTTGCGATGTCGTTCGTGAACGGTCCTGCGGGGCTTCCACTTGATCCTCATCGATGTCATGGCCCAATGGTCGAAGTCCCGCCAGGCTGCCGGAAAGAAGCATATTGAACGTCCAAAATTCCATCTCGCCCTATGTCTATGTCGTGGACGACGACCGCGACGTGCGGCGCTCGCTGAGCTACATGCTCGGCGCCGCCGAGATTCGCTCTTATCCGTTCGGCGCGAGCGCCGATTTCCTCGAATCGCTGGGCGATCTTGAGCCCGGCTGCATCCTGCTCGACCTCAGGATGCCGAAGCCCGACGGTTTCGAGGTGATGGAGGAGCTGCGTCGCCGCGAGGTCGATTGGCCGGTGATCGTGATGACCGGCCATGGCGAAGTGAAGAGCGCGGTCCGGGCGATGAAGCTGGGCGCGGTCGATTTCATCGAGAAGCCGTTCGCCGAAAGCGCCCTGCTCGGCTGCTTCGAGCAGGCGTTCCGGGTGCTGGAGGAAAGGCAGGGCGATTCGCGCCGCCGCCGCGACGCGCGCGACCGCGTCGCGCAGCTGACCGCGCGCGAGGCGGACGTGCTCACGGGCTTGCTGGCAGGCGAAACCAACCGGCAGATCGGCGCGCGGCTGGGGATCAGCCTGCGCACGGTCGAGATGCATCGCGGCAACATGATGGAGCGGCTGGCCGTCGCCAATCTCGCCGAGGCGCTGTCGCTGGCGCTCGAGGCGGGCTTGAAGCCGGCCGCGATCGACAACACATCCGCGCAACAGGCGGAGACATAGGATGACAGAGCGTCAGGCGATTCTGGCGGGCGGATGCTTCTGGTGCACGGAGGCGGTGTTCGCGGGCCTTGAAGGCGTTTCGCGCGTCGAGAGCGGCTATATCGGCGGCCAGGTCGACAACCCGACCTACAAGCAGGTCTGCGGCGGCGCGACCGGTCATGCCGAGGCGATCCGCGTGACCTACGACGATGATGTCATCTCCTACGACGATCTGCTCGACGTCTTCTTCGCCACCCACGATCCGACCCAGCTGAACCGGCAGGGCAACGACATCGGCACCCAATATCGCTCGGCGATCTTCCCGGCCGACGAAGCGGAGACAGTGGCAGCCCGAGCTGGAATCGAACGGGCGCAACCCGACTGGGGCGCGCCCATCGTCACGACGATTGAGCCCCAAGGCCAATGGTGGCCGGCCGAGGATTATCACCAGGATTATTGGTCCGGCGAAGGCCAGCGCAGCCCCTATTGCCTCGCCGTCATTCCGCCCAAGCTCGCCAAGCTGCGCAAGGGCTTCGCCGCGCGGCTGAAGACCGCGGACGCCTAAAGCGCGAACGGATCGAACGGCCCATGCCGGTCGAGCGGGCGTGAGGCATCGGTCATCGGATATTTGAGCCCGGTCGCGCAGTTGAACAGCAGCACGCGGTCATCCGTACCGATCAGCCCCGCCTCCCGCGCGCGTCTTGCGGCCGCCAGCGTCGCCCCGCCCTCGGGACAAAGCAGCAGCCCGTCCTCACGCGCCGCCCGCTCGGTCTCGGCGGCGATGTCGGCGTCCGGCACGGCGATCGCGAAGCCGCCGCTTTCACGAACCGCGCGCAGGATCAGGAAATCGCCGACCGCCTTTGGCACGCGGATGCCGGCCGCGATGGTGTGTGCCTCCGCCCAGCGCTCGGCATGCTCGACGCCCTGCTCGAACGCCCTGACGATCGGCGCGCAGCCTTCGGCCTGCACCGCCACCATCCGCGGCCGCTCGGGGCCGATGAAGCCCAGCGCCTCCAATTCGGCGAAGCCCTTCCACATGCCGATCAGGCCGGTGCCGCCGCCGGTCGGGTAGAAGATCACGTCCGGCAACCGCCAGCCGAGCTGCTCGGCGAGCTCCAGCCCCATCGTCTTCTTGCCCTCCAGCCGATAGGGCTCTTTGAGCGTCGAGAGATCGAACCAGGCGCCCGCCTTCGCGCCCTCCGCGACCAGGGCGCCGCATTCGTCGATCAGCCCGTTGACCCGGTAGACGCGCGCGCCATGGGCGGCGATCTCGCGCACGTTGATCTCCGGCGTATCGTCCGGACAGAATACGACCGCCTCGATCCCCGCCCGCGCCGCATAAGCGGCGAGCGCCGCGCCGGCATTGCCGTTGGTCGGCATCGCGATCTTCGCTACGCCGAGCGCCTTGGCCATCGAGACCGCCATGGCGATCCCGCGGGCCTTGAACGAGCCGGTCGGCAGCCGGCCTTCGTCCTTGACCAGCAATTCGGCGACGCCGATCCGCCGCGCCGCACGGTCGAGCGAAACCAGCGGCGTCGCCGCTTCGCCAAGGCTGACGATGTCCGCCGCACGGCGCACCGGCAGCAGCTCGCGCCAGCGCCACATGTCCATCGGCCGCGCCGCCAGCGCTTGGCGGGTCAGCGCCGCTTTCGCGCCAACGAGATCGTAGCGGACCAGCAACGGCCGACCGGCCTCGGACAGGCCATGCAACCGGTCCGCTTCGTAGCGCTCGCCGGTCAGCGAGCATTCGAGATGGGTGACGAAGCTCGGCCGGTCGGCGGTCAGATTGTCATCCCACATCAGCTGCGTCCCCACGCGGCGCGGCGGCGCGGCGCAGCCGATCGTTGATCGCGACGCCCAACCCGTCGTCGGGAATCGGTGCGACCGCGATTCGTGGCGCCGCGACCCTGTCCGCTTCGTGCAGCAGATCGAACAGCCTGGCGGCGGCTTCGACGAGATCGCCTGAAGGCGAGAGACTGACATCGCCGGCGACGAGGTCGAAGCCGATCAGCCATTCGCCCGGTTCCGCCGCGCTGGCGTCGAGTCGCAGCGGCTTGGCCGGGGCATAGTGGCTCGCCATTTGGCCGGGTGCTTCCACCCCACCTTTGAGCATCGGCGCGAGATCGAGATCGATCGGCCCCGGACGCAGCAGGCGCGGCGGTCCTCCGGTCAGCGCGACGATCGTGCTTTCCAGCCCGTGCGCGGTCGGGCCGCCATCGACGATCAGCTTTATGCGGTCGCCGAGGCTGGCGAGGACATGCTCGGGCCGTGTCGGGCTGAGCCGCCCGCTGACGTTGGCGGATGGCGCGGCAAGCGGCCTGCCGACGGCCGCGATCAGCGCCTGCATCGCCGGATGGGCCGGCGCGCGCAATGCGACGGTCGCGAGGCCCGCGCTCGCGAGGCGGGCGATCGGCGCGTCCTTCTTGCGCGGCAGCACAAGGGTCAGCGGGCCCGGCCAGTGAGCCGACGCAAGACGCTCTGCTTCGTCGTCAAATACCCCAATGTCAGCAGCTTGTGTAACGTCGCTCACATGAATGATGAGAGGGTTGAAGGACGGACGCCCCTTCGCCTCATAGATCCGCGCGACCGCGTCGCCATTGGTCGCGTCGGCAGCCAGACCGTAAACCGTTTCGGTCGGCATCGCGACCAGCGCGCCGGCCAGGATCAGCCGCGCCGCCTCGGCGATCGCTTCCGGTCCTTCCGACAGCACACGGGTGTTTTGCGCGCTCACGGCCGCTGCCTGCCCCAACCCCTTTCGTCATTCCAGTGAAAGCTGGAATCCATCTGGCCTTCGTGTCACCTACGCCGCATGGACCCCAGCTTCCGCTGGGGTGACGGTGGGAAGATAAGATGACCTACACGCCGCCCGTCGAGGAGCAGAGATTCCTGCTCCGCCATATCGTCGGCATCGACGAGCTGGCCGGCCACAACGCCTTCGCCGAGGCGACGCCCGACCTTGTCGATGCGATCGTCGAGGGCGCGGGCGCCTTCGCCGCTGGGGCCTTCGCGCCGCTCAACCGCGCCGGCGACGAAATTGGCGCCAAATGGTCGCCCGAGGGCGTGACCCTGCCGCCGGGCTTCGGGGAGGCCTATCGCGGTTATGTCGAAGGCGGCTGGGGAACGCTTGCAGGGCCGCCGGAGCATGGCGGTCAGGGCTTGCCGCTGACGCTCGCCAGCGTCGTCATGGAAGACCTCGGCTCCGCGAATATGGGCTTCTCGCTGGTGATGATGCTCACCCCCGGCACCGTGGAATCGCTGAAGCATCACGGCTCGCCGGAACTTCAGGCGCGATGGCTGCCGAAGCTCGTCACCGGCGAATGGACCGGAACGATGAACCTCACCGAGCCGCAGGCGGGATCGGACGTCGGCGCGCTCAAGACCCGGGCCGAGCCGGTCGGCGACGGCACCTACAGGATCACCGGCACCAAGATCTTCATCACCTTCGGCGAGCACGATTTGGCCGACAATATCGTCCACCTCGTCCTCGCCCGCCTCCCGGGCGCGCCGGCCGGGACTCGCGGCATCTCGCTCTTCCTCGTCCCCAAAATCCTGCCGGACGGGTCGAAAAACGACCTCCATTGCGTTTCGATCGAGCACAAGCTCGGCATCCACGCCTCCCCCACCTGCGTCATGTCCTATGGCGACAATGGCGGCGCCACCGGCTGGCTGATCGGCGAGGAGAACAGGGGCATGGCGGCAATGTTCACGATGATGAACAATGCCCGGCTCAATGTCGGCCTGCAGGGCGTCTCGATCGCCGAGCGCGCGACCCAGCAGGCGGTCGCTTATGCCCGGGAGCGCGTCCAGGGCAGCCGCGAGGGCCGGCCGGCGCGGATCATCGAGTTCCCGGACGTGCGCCGGATGCTGCTCCGGATGAAGGCGCTCACCCAGGCCGCTCGCGCGCTCGCTTATTATTGCGCCGGCCAGACCGACCGGGCCGGCCTTGGCGACGATGCCGCGCGGGCGCGGGCGGACCTGCTGACGCCTTTGGTCAAGGCCTATGGCACCGATGTCGGCTGCGAGGTGACCAGCCTCGGCATCCAGGTCCATGGCGGCATGGGCTATGTCGAGGAGACCGGTGCGGCTCAACACTTCCGCGACGCCCGTATCTCGCCGATCTACGAAGGAACGAACGGCATTCAGGCAGCCGACCTGGTCGGGCGGAAGCTAAGCGCGGATGGCGGCGCGGCGCTCGATGCGTTGATTGCCGAGATGCAGACGGACATAGCTCAAGAAGACCTAGAGCTAGCCCATCTTGTCGATCTGTGTGGCGCGGCCGCGGCAGGCCTTCGCACGATGCAGCCCGACGACCGGCTGGCGGGATCCTATCCTTTTCTGACGATGCTTGCCGTCGCGGTTAGCGGCTGGCTGATGAGCAAGGAGGAGAAGGCGTTGGACAGCTATGACGGCGATCCCTCCTTCGCTGCCTCAAAGCGGGCGACAGTGGAGTATTATATTCGCCACGTCGCGGCCGAAGCCAAGGCGCAGTTTGGCGCCGCTATGGCTTCCTCCAAGTTGCTCTATTCGATCGACGAGGCGGCCTTCGCTGCCTGATCCTAGGAGTCATCCCGGCGAAAGCCGGGACCCATGAATACCGCTCAACAAGTGCGAGGCGATGACACCGTCGCTCTCTTTCCACCACCGAGTTCATAGGTCCCGGCTTTCGCCGGGATGACTCCAATGATCAAACCCGCCGCGCGAGCTTGTGCTGGCGCTGGCCGACGGTCCGCCAGACGCGCGGGCCCTGGTCGACCCGGAAGGCGCCCATCTTCTCGCTCGGCGTTTCAAGCTCGCGGCCGACGACATAGGATTTGGCGCTCTGGCCGGAGCGCCCCTCGCCCCATTCGTAGAGTACGTTGACGGCGAGGACCGGGATGAACAGCATCCGCCCGTCGAGCTTCACCGCCTTCATCTCGTCCAGCGGCATCCCGACTTCGCCGCGGATCACGCCGTCCTGCTCCTTCTCGATCCCGGGCAGAACGAGCCGGGTCGTCTCACGGCCGGCGGTGCGGAAAAAGGTCCCGATCTGCTGGTCCTGCTCGGCGCCGGCGTTGAACATCTTGACGTCGATCTTGAGGTTGCGGGCGGCGGCGCCGCCGATATTGGCGATCGTCAGCTCGAACTCGATCACTGCCTCGGTCGGCGTGAACGACGCGCGGATCGTCCTGACGTCGAGCTCCAGCCAGGGCCGCGGCGAGGGATCTGGGCGCGGCGCCGCCGGCACGGGTTCGGGCAGCGAAACAGGCTCCGCCAACGCCACATCGGCCGCATAGGCCAGCTCTACGCTGCGCGCGCGCCGCCGGCGCCAGAAGAACATGCCGCCGAGCACGAGCAGCAAGACGGGCAAGCCATAGAGCCAGACCGGCGCGCCGCCGCCTTCCGGGGTCGGTGGCGTGGCGTCTGACGGCGTTGCGGGTTCCGGCTCGATCGCCGGGGGCGTCGCGACAGGTCCAGTCGCAGGTGGCTGCTGCCCGGTCGGCGGCGGCGCGATCGGCGTCGGCGTCGGAGCGGTTTGAGTCGGGCCCGGTTGCGTGGGCGCGCCACGCGGCGTCCCGGCCGGCGTGGACGTCGTCGGTTGCGGCTGGGCCGGCGTCGGCTGCGCGGAGGGCTGGCTGCTCGTCACCGGGGGCGGCGGCGCGACCGGCGCGGCGCGCGGCGGCTGCCGGACCTGCGGCTGCGGATTCTGCGGGTCTTGGGGC
The DNA here is from genome assembly GCF_052388015.1 of Sphingosinicella sp. Taxonomy (GTDB): domain Bacteria; phylum Pseudomonadota; class Alphaproteobacteria; order Sphingomonadales; family Sphingomonadaceae; genus Allosphingosinicella. Next base: position 14,360 of record NZ_JBQTIN010000163.1, on the reverse strand, counting down.
CCCGTCGGCTGCGGCCCGGCCTGTTCGCGCGGCCGGAGCTGGAAGTCGCGCAGCTGCGGCGGACCGATCGTGTTCGTCTCCTGGGCGAGCGCCGCCCCCGCGCACAGGAGCCCCGCTCCCGCGACGCCAAGGATCAGGCTTCGCTTGCTGCTTCGCATCAAATCCGTTCAACCCCGCCCGCGCGGCCTCTCGGGGAGGCGGCACAGCCCAGATGGGGGCGAAAGCGCGACTTTCCACCTCAAGTCAATGGCCTGGCCCCAAAGCCGCGTCCCGGTGCGGCAAATCGGCCACAATGCGCGGCGATCAGTGCGCCGCCTCATTGTGCGCCGTCGCGGCGCCGCGCTGGCGGTGGCAGCTCAACAGCCGCTGGCCCTCGCCGTCGGACCGGTAGGGCTCGGTCGCCTCGGCCAGCCAGGCGCGCTCGCCCCAGACCGCCCAGATCAGGTGACGCGGCTCGGCCGCGCTCGGCTCGCTCAGATAACGGATGCCATAGAGGGTCGGCGCGGATTCGAGTTCGGTCGTGCGGCCGCCGACGGTGAGCAGCACCTTGGCGTGGCTCCGGTCGCCACCGCCTTCATAGATCGCCGAGGCGGTCTGCCCGCCTTCGCAGACATAGGGCACGACCGGCGGCGAATTGGCGACCCTGCCGCCACCGCTAAAAGCGGACAACGCGAAGGCGATGCCGAGCAAAGCCGGAAAGGCGAGCGCCGATGACCTGATCATCTTCGCGTCTCCAATGATGTTCCGGCGGAATTTGCTCCTCTGCCGAGGCGAAATCAAGCGCTTCAGGCGAGCGCGCGCTCGACCAGATCCTCAGGCTCAAGGCCCAGCCGGCGCATATGGCTGACGATCCCCGGCCAGCGATGGTCGAGGAACTCGGCCCGCTCGGTCGCCCGCAGCCGATCGGCCGCGCCGGCGGCGACGAACATGCCGACGCCCCGCCGCACCGTCACCAGCCCCTCTTCCTGGAAGGTCTGATAGGCCTTGGCCACGGTCAGCGGATTGGCGCCGAAATCGGCCGCGAGGCTGCGCACCGAGGGGAGCGAGTCACCCTCCCTTACTTTGCCTTCGAGGATCATCGCCGCGATCGTGTCGCGGAGGCGGAGATAGACGGGCCGTTCCTCGCTCATGGCGTGATAGTGTCCTAATACACTCCGGCGGTCAAGCGCTTATTGATCGATCTTGCGATTGCGGACAGTCAGGAGGACCACTCGCTCACAACTTCTTCCGGTTCCGGCCGCATCCGTTCCTCCAGCGCCGCGCCCGGCGTGCCGAGGAAGATGAACCCGGCGATGCGCTCGCCATGCGTTCCGAAGGCGTCGCGGACCATGTCGGAATAGGCGGCCCAGCCGGTCACCCAGCCGCCGGCATAGCCCATCGCATGGGCGGCGAGCAGCAGGTTCATTCCCGCCGCCCCGCAGGACAGCTGCTGCTCCCAGACCGGGATCTTGTGCCCCTCGATCGGGCAGGACAGCAGCACGATCAACTCCGGTGCCTGATGGGCGAAACGGTGGGCCGCCTCGATCTCGAGCCGGCCCGGATCGGGGTTGGCGGCGCGGTACGCGCGCTCCAGCAATTCTGCGAGGGCTTCGCGCCGTTCGCGCGGCACATGGACGAAACGCCATGGGTGGAGCTTGCCATGATCGGGCGTGCGCGCCGCGATGGCGAGAATGCGCGCCAGCTCCTCGGGGCTCGGCCCGGGCGCGACGAAATCGCGGGGGCGGCCCGAGCGGCGCGTCTCCAGCAGAAAGAGGATCGACGAACGGTCGTTGAGCATCGACCAAGCCGCTAACAGCCGGGAAACGCCGCCACAATCCCGCTTGGCAAGGCGGATTCACCCGTTAGGGTGCTCGCCTTCCAAAGGCCGCCGATCCGAGCGGCCGATCGTCATTGTGCTGGGGAGCAGAGCCTGTGGACGCCGCCCAACTCATTCCTTTGATCGCCGCCATCTTCCTCGGAGCCCTGCTGATCGGCGGCGCGATGATCGCGATGAGCCCGAAGCCGGAATTCGCCGGCCACCCGAAGGGCCTCTACGTCCTGTTCTTCGCCGAAATGTGGGAGCGCTTCTCCTATTACGGCATGCGGGCGCTGCTGATCTTCTACCTGACCCAGCACTGGCTGTTCTCGGACAGCCGATCGAACCTGATCTACGGCGCCTATACCAGCCTCGTTTACATCACCCCGGTGCTCGGCGGTTATCTCGCCGACCGCTGGCTCGGCCAGCGCAAGGCGGTGCTGTTCGGCGCTATCCTGCTGACCTTCGGCCACTTCCTGATGGCGTTCGAGGGCACGACGGGCGGCCAGAACGATCCTGCGATCAACGTCTTCTGGCTCGCCCTCGCCTTCATCATCGTCGGCTCTGGCTTCCTCAAGGCCAACATTTCGGTGATCGTCGGCCAGCTCTATCCGCGCACCGACGTCCGCCGCGACGGCGCCTATACGATTTTCTACATGGGCATTAACGTCGGCGCCGCGATCGGCACGATCCTCGCCGGCTGGCTCGGCCAGACCTATGGCTGGCGCTACGGCTTCGGCGCCGCAGGCGTCGGCATGCTGCTCGGCCTCTTCGTGTTCATCATCGGCCGGCCGCTGCTGCTGGGCAAGGGCGAGGCGCGGCAGGCGCTTGCGAAGAGCACCGAATGGACCCTCTACGGCGTCGGCGTCGCCGCGGTCGCGGTGATCTGGGCGCTCGTCCAGTATCAGGGCGTCATCCAGAACCTGCTGATCGTCTCCGGCGTCGGCCTGCTGCTCTACGTCCTCTACGAGAGCTTCAAGCTGGAGCCGCACGCGCGCGACAGGATGTTCGCGATCCTCTTCCTGATCGCGCTCAACCCGGTCTTCTGGGGCCTGTTCGAGCAGGCTGGCGGCTCGCTCAACCTCTATACCGACCGCTATGTCGACCGGGCCGGCGTCCCCGCCTCGCTGTTCCAGTCGATCAACCCGATCTACATCGTGCTGCTCGGCCCGATCTTCGCCGGCCTCTGGGTCTGGCTGGGGCGGCGGGGGCTGGAGCCTTCCGCGCCGGCCAAGTTCGGCCTCGCCCTTGCGCAGGTCGGGCTCTCCTTCCTCGTCTTCGTCTGGGGCGCCCAGGCAATGGGCGTCGGCGCGATGACGCCGGTCTTCTTCGTCTTCCTGATCTATTTCCTGCAGACCACCGGCGAGCTCTGCCTCTCCCCCGTCGGCCTCTCGGCGATGAACCGGCTCGCGCCGAGCTTCCTCGCCAGCCTGATCATGGGCGCCTGGTTCTACATGACCGCGGTCGGCAATTTCGTCGCCGGCAAGATCGGCGAGGCGACCGGCGGCCATGACGGCGCCATGACCCAGGAGGGCACGCTCCACGTCTACAATACCATCGGTTGGATCACGATGGCGATCGCGGCGGTCGTGCTGGCCGTCTCGCCGCTGATCAGGCGGCTGATGCACCTCGACACGCTGAAGGACGATCAGATCCCCGGCCAGGAAGAGATCGGGGAGCCGCAGGCCGCCGGCACCCACCCCGCGCCGGAGGGCGCGCGTTGAGGGCGGGTGCGGTCGCGGCCGTCGCCGCGCTCACCCTCCTCTTCGGCTGCGCCAACCAGCAAACGCCGCCGCCGGCAGCGCCAGCCGCCGCGCCCGCGCCGCCGCGCGTGACCGATCCCTATCCCTCCACCTACCGCCCTTATGGCGGCGTTCCGACCGCGATCACCGGCGCGACGATCTTCGACGGCGAGGGCGGCCGGATCGAGAACGGCACGATCGTCATGGCCGAGGGCCGCATCGTCGCGGTCGGCGGGCCGGACACGCCGATCCCCGACGGCGCGACCCGGATCGACGGCCGCGGCCGCTGGGTGACGCCGGGCGTGATCGATGTCCATTCGCATCTCGGCGACTATCCCAGCCCGCAGGTCGCCGCCCATCAGGACGGCAACGAGGCGACCAACCCGGTCCGCTCCGAGGTCTGGGCCGAGCACAGCGTCTGGCCGCAGGATCCGGGCTTCTCCCGCGCCCTCGCCAATGGCGGCGTGACCACGCTGCAGGTGCTGCCCGGCTCGGCGAACCTGTTCGGCGGCCGCGGCGTCACCTTGCGCAATGTGCCGGCGCGCACGATGCAGGCGATGCGCTTCCCCGGGGCGCCGCGCGGCCTCAAGCTGGCCTGCGGCGAGAACCCGGCGCGCGTCTATGGCGGCCGCAACCAGATGCCGTCCACCCGGATGGGCAATGTCGCGGTGATGCGCGCGACCTGGCAGCGGGCGGTCGAGTATCGCGCCCGGCTGCGCCGAGACGCCACCACGCCGCGCGACTTCCAGCTCGACACGCTGGTCGAGGCGATGGACGGCAACATCCTGGTCCACAACCATTGCTACCGCGCCGACGAGATGGCGATCATGCTCGATATGGCGCGCGAATTCGGCTTCCGCATCGCCAGCTTCCACCACGCGGTCGAGGCCTACAAGATCGGCGACCTGCTGCGCGAGAACGGCACCTGCGCCGCGATGTGGTCCGACTGGTGGGGCTTCAAGATGGAATCCTACGACGCGGTCAACGAGAACATTCCGCTGGTCCACAATGCCGGCGCCTGCGCCATCGTCCATTCGGACGACGCCAACGGCATCCAGCGCCTGAACCAGGAGGCGGCAAAGGCGCTCGCCGACGGGCGGCGAATGGGGATCAATATTTCCGACGAAGTCGCCTGGCGCTGGCTGGCGATCAACCCCGCCACGGCGCTCGGCATCGCCGAGCAAACCGGCTCGCTGCGACCGGGCAAGCGCGCCGACGTGGTGCTGTGGAACGGCAATCCGCTCAGCGTCTACACCCGCCCGCAGCAGGTCTGGATCGATGGCGCGATGATGTACGACATGAACAACCCGCGGCTGCGGCCGGTGAGCGATTTCGAGCTCGGCCAGCCCGGCGAAGGAGACGTGCATTGAGACGCCTCGCCGCCCTGCTGGCGGGAATCGCCGCCCTGGCCGCCGCACCCGCCGCCGCCCAAACCGTCGCGATCACCGGGGGTCGGGTCGTGATCGGGGACGGCTCGCCGCCGATTGACGGCGGCACCGTTCTCATCCGCGACGGCCGGGTCGTTGCGGCCGGGGCGAACGTCGCCGTGCCCGCCAACGCCGAGCGTATCGATGCCAACGGCCGCTGGGTGACGCCCGGCGTCGTCGCCGGCTTTTCGCGAATCGGCATCGTCGAGGTCGATGCCGTTGATCCAAGCAACGACTCCTCGGCGAACAACTCGCCGTTCAACGCCGCGATCGACGTCACGCCGGCGATCAATCCCCAGGCCTCGTCGATCGCGGTCAGCCGCGCCGCCGGAGTCACCCGCGCAATCGTCTCGCCCGCCACCGGCCGCTCGATCTTCGCGGGCCAGGGCGCGGTGATCGATCTCGGCGGCGACATGAACGCGGTCACCCGGCCGCGCCTGTTCCAATATGTCGAGCTTGGCGAATCCGGCGCCGGCACCGCCGGCGGCAGCCGCGCCGCGGCCCATGTCATGCTGCGCAACGCGCTCCGGGAAGCGCGCGAGGAAGCGGCGGGCCGGCGAGGCGACAATCCGCAACTGACCCGCGCCGACGCGCTGGCCCTGCTCCCGGTGGTGCGCGGCGAGCAGATGCTGCTCGTCCATGTCGAGCGGGCGAGCGACATCCTCCAGGTCATCGCGCTACGGCGCGAAATCCCCGCGCTGCGGATCGCCATCGTCGGCGCGACCGAGGGCTGGCGGGTGGCGCGGGAGCTGGCAGAATCGCGTGTGTCGGTGATCGCCAATGCACTCAACGATCTGCCGGCCAGCTTCGAGCAGCTCGCCGCCACCCAGTCCAATATCGGCCGGATGGTCGCCGCCGGCGTGAACGTCTCGATCGGCATGCTGAACGACGACGAGGCGCGCCAGGTGCGCCTCTCGACCCAATATGCCGGCAATCTGGTCGCGATCACCCGCGTGCCCGGCCATACCGGCCTCAGCTGGGACCAGGCCTTCGCGGCGATCAGCTCCGGCCCCGCCGAAGCGGTCGGGCTCGGCAATGAGATCGGCTCGCTCCGGCCCGGCCGGCGCGCCGATGTGGTGATCTGGGACGGCGATCCGCTCGAGCTCGCAACCGGCGTCGAAGCGGTCTGGATCGACGGCGTCCGTCAGAGCCTGGAGAACCGGCAGACGCGCCTGCGCGACCGCTATCGCCAGCCGCAGGAAGGCGCCCTGCCCCACGCCTACACGCCGCGGACGCCGCAGCCGTGAGTCCGACGGCCAGCCTCGCGCTTGCGACGCTGGCCTTTGTCGGAACCCACCTCGCCATGTCGCACCCGCTGCGGCCGGCTTTGGTCGCACGGCTCGGCGAGGTCGGTTTCTTGGGCGCTTATTCGCTGATCTCGTTCGCGATGCTGGGCTGGATGATCCTTGCCTGGCGCACGACCCCGCCGACGGCGCCGCTCTGGATCGCGCCGTCATGGTGGTGGCCGATAGCCTCCGGCGTGATGCTGTTCGCGAGCATCCTGCTGGTCGGCTCGCTGCGCGGCAACCCGGCTTTTCCCCACCCGGGCGCCGGCCGGCGCGACACTCCGCCACCGCGCGGCGTGTTCGCCATCACCCGCCACCCGATGAACACGAGCTTCATCCTGTGGGCCTTGGTCCACATCTCGCTGTCCGGCAGCACGCGCAACCTGATCGTTGCCGGCGGCATTCTCGCGTTAGCGGTGCTCGGCACGCTCGGTCAGGACCGCAAGAAGGCGCGGCTGCTCGGCGACACTTGGCGCGAGTGGCAGAGGCGCACATCGATCCTGCCGTTCGCGGCGCTGGCCAACGGCGCACTTCGCTGGCGCAACGCCTTTCCGGGCTGGATCGCATTGGTCGGCGGCACGGCCCTATGGGCTCTGATCACGTCCTACCATGCTCCGATGGTATCGCCGCTCGGTGATCTGCTGAGCCGTTAAGCGGCCCGCTCAGGCGGCGTTGGAGATGCGCTCGCCGCGCGGGTCGGCCAGATAGGTTTCGAGCTGGTCGGCGGTCATCGCCTGGGAATAAAGATGACCCTGAACGGCGTCGCAGCCGGCCTCGAGCGCGATCTGCTCCTCGTCCTCGCTCGACACGCCCTCGGCGACCACGTCGAGGTTCATCGCATGGCCGAGCGTCACCGCGGCGCGGATGATCGCGACGCTCTGGTCGCGCGCCGCGACGTCGATGAACGAACGGTCGAGCTTGATCTTGTCGACCGGGAATTTGCGCAGGCAGGACAGCGACGAATAGCCGGTGCCGAAATCGTCGAGGACGATGCGGAAGCCGTCGCGGCGCAGCGTCTCGATCGCCTCGGCGCAGAGCGCGCCATGCTCGATGAACAGGCTCTCGGTGATCTCCAGCTCCATTTGGCCGGGCTCGACCTTTTCCTCGGCCGCTATGCGCTTGAGCGTCGCGGGCAGGCCCGGCTTGCGGAACTGGAGCGGCGACAGGTTGACCGCGACCGCGAGGTCCGGCCAGCGTTGCGCCATCCGGCACGCCTGGCGGAAGCTCAACAGGCCCAGCTCCTCGATGACGCCGCATTCCTCGGCGATCGGCACGATCTCATTGGGGTTGAGCTGGCCAAGCAGCGGGTGCGGCCAGCGGAGCAGGCCTTCCAGCCCGATCACGGCGCCACGCGCGCCGATCACCGGCTGATAGTGAAGCTCCAGCCCCGGCTTTTCCGCGGCCAGTTCATTGCGCAGGCTGAGCTCGATCTGGTCGCGGCGTTGGACGTCGGCGTCCATCGCCTCGGTGAAGATGCGGAAGCAGTCGCGGCCGGCCGCCTTGGCGCGGTACATCGTGATATCCGCCTTGCGCATCAGCTCCGATGCTTCCGAGACTTCCTTGTTGGCGAACACGGCGCCGATGCTGACCCCGACGCGGGCCTCGCGCTCGCCGATCTCGAACGGCGCGCGGATGACGCCAATGATCCGCTCGCAGAGCCGGCGCACGTCGGCCTCGCCCTTGGGGCTGACCTGGACGATGGCGAACTCGTCGCCCCCGATCCGGGCGACGGTGTCGGTCTCGCGGACCAGAGCGCGCAGCCGCTCGCCGACCTCGATAACGAGCTGATCGCCGGCATTGTGGCCGAGCGTGTCATTGACCTGCTTGAAGCGGTCGAGATCGAGCATCAGCAGCGCGACCTGCTCGCCAGAGCGGCGATAGCGGGTCAGCGCCTGATCGAGCCGGTCCTCCAGCAACGCGCGGTTGGCGAGGCCGGTTAGCTGATCGTGCAGCGCCTGGTGCTGTGCGGCGGCCTGGCGGCTCTCCAGCTCCTGCACGAGATCGAACAGCGAGCGATAGAGAAAGGACATGACGAGGATGACGGCGACGGCCGACGTCAACGCGATCGGCCAGATCGCGCTGAACAGCTCATAGCCCGACTGCGTGCCGTCCTTGACGATGCTGACCGTGGCGAAATTGGTCAGGACGATCGTCGCGACCGCGGCCGCCACAATCGGAGGACCGACCTTGCGCGAATAACCCACGTGCGTCTCCCCTCGGGAACGGGGGAAATAGCAGAGTAGCGGTTAACAAAATGATGAGGGATGGTGTCGAAACTAATTCGGATCGGGCAGTGAGAAATCCACGCCCTGGGCGAGCGGCAAAGCGCGGCCATAGTTAATCGTGTTCGTGGCGCGGCGCATGTAAGCGCGCCAGGCGTCCGAGCCGCTCTCGCGCCCGCCGCCCGTCTCCTTCTCGCCGCCGAACGCGCCGCCGATCTCGGCCCCCGACGGGCCGATATTGACGTTCGCGATACCGCAATCCGAGCCGGCCGCGGAGAGAAACAGCTCGGCCTCCCGCAAATCGTTGGTGAAGATCGACGAGGAGAGGCCCTGCGGAACCGCGTTCTGGCGCGCGATCGCCTCATCCAGGGCGCCGTAGCGGGTAACGTAAAGGATCGGCGCGAAGGTCTCGTGCTCGCTGACCGGCGTCTGGCCCCGCAGCTCGACCAAAGCGGGCCGGACATAGAGGCCGTCGAGCGACTCGCCGCCGTGAATGACGCCGCCCTCCTCGCGCGCCTGCCTCAGCGCCGCCTGCATGGCATCGAGCGCGTGGCGATCGATCAGCGGACCGACCAATGTTCCGGTGGCCAGCGGATCGCCGATCGAAACGCCGGCCCAGATCCGTTTCAGCCGGCCCAGCAACGCATCGTAGATCGACTCATGCACGATCAGCCGGCGCAGAGTCGTGCAACGCTGCCCGGCCGTGCCCATCGCGGCGAAAGCGATGGCGCGCTCGGCGAGGTCGAGATCGGCCGAGGGCGCGACGATCATCGCATTGTTGCCGCCCAGCTCGAGCAAGGCGCGCCCGAAACGCGCGGCGACGCGGGGCGCCAGCTCCCGGCCCATCCGGGTCGAGCCGGTGGCCGAGACGAGCGGCACGCGCGGATCGTCAGCCAGCGCCTCGCCGACCTCGCGACCGCCCTGCACCACTTCCAGCAGCCCCGCCGGGGCATCGCCGAATCTTGCCGCCGCCCGTGCGAACAGAGCCGCGACCGCCTCGGCGCAAAGCGGCGTCTTTTCGGACGGCTTCCAGACCACGCTGTCGCCACAGACGAAGGCGAGGCAGGCGTTCCAGGCCCAGACCGCGACCGGAAAATTGAACGCCGAGATCACGCCCACGACGCCGAGCGGATGCCAGCTCTCCATCATCCGGTGATCGGGCCGCTCGGTGGCGATGGTCAGGCCGTAGAGCTGCCGCGACAGGCCGACGGCGAAGTCGCAAATGTCGATCATCTCCTGGACCTCGCCGAGCCCCTCGGAAAGGATCTTGCCGCATTCCTGGCTGACCAGCCGGCCCAGCGCCTCCTTTTCGGCGCGCAATTCCTCGCCGAGCAGGCGGACAAGCTCGCCGCGCCGCGGCGCCGGTACGTCGCGCCAGGCGAGGAAGGCGTCGTGCGCGCGCCCGATCGCCGCGGCGACATCGTCGCGGCTCACAGCGCGGACGCGGCCAAGCTCGCGGCCGTCGATCGGGCTGAAGGACGGGAGTTCGCCGCCGCTCATCGCGTCCGTTCGATCAGCGCCAAAGCGGCGAGCGGGTTGCGCACCTTGGCGCCGCTGATCACGAAGGCGAAGACATCGCGCGGCTTCGTCTCGGCCCGCGCGTCGCTGACATAATCGAGGCCCGCGGGGCTCTTGCCGTCCGCCCAGTCGCGCGCCGCGGTCGCCCAGCGATCGAGCTCCGCCGGGGCGTAGCCTGTCACCTCATCCTCGCGCGTCGTCTGCAGCCGCGCATAGACGAAATCGGCGGTGAGATCGGCGATCTGCGGATAGGTCTCATGTTCGGCCATCACGATCGCGACACTGGCCGCCCGCGCCATCGCGACGAAGGCTTTGTCCTTGAAGCTCTCGTGCCGCGGCTCGATCGCGTGGCGGAGCGTGACGCCATCCTGCCGCGCCGGCAGCAAAGCGAGGAAATCCCGGATCTCGTCGGGATTGAACTTCTTGCTGTTGGCCAGCTGCCACAGGATCGGGCCCAATTTATCGCCGAGTTCGGTGAATCCCTGCGCGCAGAACCTTCCGATCGATTCAGCCGCGTCGCCGAGGTTCTTGCGGTTGGTGGCGTAGCGCGACGCCTTGAGCGCGAATTTGAAGCCGTCCGGCACCGCCTGGCCCCAGCGCTCGAACAAGGCCGGCGATTGCAGCTTGTAATAGGTCGCGTTGATCTCGGTCCCGGTCAGCTTCGAGGAGGCATATTCGAGCTGCTTCGTCTTCGCGAGCCCTTCCGGATAGAAGGTCCCGCGCCAGGGATCGAAATCCCAGCCGCCGACGCCGATATGGATCGCTCCTGCCGCGGTGATGACCGCCTCCATCTGTCGGGTGCGCTTGGCCTTTGCCTTGGTCCAGATCAAGCCGCGTCGTGAAAAATGATCCCGAGCGTGTGGCGGCGGCCGGAGCGCACGGTGGCGACGCCATGCCGCATGCGCACCCGATAGTCGCCGCGCGCGGCCTTCACCGGCCGATCGTTGACCGCGAAGATCAGGGCATCGCCCTTCGTCAGCGGCGCCACGTCGGCGCGCGATTGCATGCGCGGGCGTTGCTCGGTGAGGACGAATTCGCCGCCGGTAAAATCCGCATCGGGCTTCGACAGCAGGATCGCGACCTGAAGTGGAAAGACGTGCGCGCCGTACAGATCCTGGTGCAGGCAATTATAGTCGCCCGCGCCATAGCGGAGGAGCAGCGGCGTCGGCCGCTCCTGCCCCGCCGCGTGGCAGCAGTCGAGATATGCAGCGATATCGTCCGGGAATCGCGCCTCCAGCCCCATCCGCTCGTGCCAGCGATTGGCGATCGGCGCGAGCCGCGGGTAGAGCGCGCCGCGCAGCGCGGCGACCAAAGGCGGCAACGGATAGGAGAAATAGCGATACTCCCCGCGTCCGAAGCCGTGCCGCGCCATGACGACGCGGCTGCGAAAGCCCCGCTCCGCGTCATAGAGCGCGGCGGTCGCGTCGCATTCGTCGGCCGTCAGCAGGCCCGGCGCGATCGCCCAGCCGCTCCGGTCCAGATTCGCGGCCACCGCCGTCCAGTCGATCCGCGCCACGCGAGACGCGATGGTCATGCTGCGGCTTCCAGAGCGAGCAGCCGCCGCTTGCGGCGGACGCCCCAGCGATAGCCGGAGATCGTGCCGTCGGTCTTGACGACCCGATGGCACGGGATCGCCACCGCCAGCACATTGGCCGCACAGGCCGCGCCGACCTCCTGCGCCGTCGCCGGTATCGGCAGCGCCTTCGCCACCTGACCGTAGGTGACGGTCTCTCCGGCGGGAACGGCGGTCAGCCGGCTCCAGACCGCGCGCTCCAAAGCGGACCCGCGAATGTCGAGCGGCAGATCGAGCCGGCTTCCCGGCGCATCGAGAAAAGCGCGGACCTTGGCGAGGGTGTCGTCAAGCGCCACCTCCTCAAATTGCGTCGCGGGAAAGCTCGTCTCGAGCTCGGCCAGCAATGCGGCCCTGCTGTTGCCCAGCTGGAGGGCGACAAGGCCCCGGTCGCTCAAAGCGACGAGAAAGACGCCCAGCGCGCACTCGCCAAAGCCGAAGCGCAGCATCTCCGTCGCAAGCGGAATGTTCGGTGCAGTCATGACAAAATCTCCTCATTGCGTGGAGATCCATAGCGTCCTGACGATGCACGACACTCCGCGGCTTGCGTTGAAACCAAAGCTGGCTGGGTCACCTAAGAGACTTCAGAAATGCCTTTTCGCGAAAGCCCGTCCCGACCCGGACTTCAAATATTTCTCAAAGGCAAAAGCCTTCGCTCGGTCTTCGAACCCGATCTGAACGACCACCTGCCAGGGACCGTGGATCGAAGTGTGGCGCGAGCCGGACTCCGACTGCCCTGCATTATGCCTGCGCACACGGTCGAGCACATCATCCGTGCAACCGATGTAATAGCGTTCCGGGCGCGCTAGGCTTTGCAGAATATAGACGTTCTGCATTTTTACGGTGGTCCACCTCCGCCGAGGCTCCGGCGGGACAGCCTTCGCGTGCTGCACCCAAACGTCAATGCTGGCTTGCCCGGCCGTAGCTTGCGCAGCAAGCGAAGGCTGGCTGGGGCGGCAGGATTCGAACCTGCGAATGCCGGTACCAAAAACCAGCTGCCGTTCTTTCGGCCAACCGAAATCCATGGATTTCCATGGACTTAAACACTCTACCATCGCCGTTTTCGCGGTCAAGGAAAAATCGGGACACAAATCGGTACACAAAACGACGGGTTCCGAGCCTCTTGAAGGACCCGTTCTTTCACCTATTTCCCAGGCATGTCAGGACGGTCGCCGAACAAGCGCGGCCTATAAGTCGCCCGCGGCGATGCGCGGGCTGAACCGCCGAAGACGCGCGGCCGCTGACCTCCGTCGCGATTGCATCTGCAATCGCGGTTGAGGTTCGGTCGCATCGCCCGACCTCCATTGATGAGTCGGGAGTTACAAATGGCAAGAAGACTGCGAATTCCAGGCACGGCCTATGGCCGGATGTTGGTCTGGGACGGGGAATATCACGAAATCGGCGTCCGAGTTCTGGATCGGGATGACCCGCCGGGCACACGCTGGCAGGTCCAGTGCCGAGTCCAGAGGGCGGCCAGCTTTGGCGCCAACCGCAGGCTGTCCGATGCCGCCGCCTTTCGGCGGCGATGGCACAGATTTCCCGTCCGGCGGCGCGCGCTCGCCAGGCGCTTCATGATCGAGATCGAGCCACTGGTCGTCGCGAAGCTCGTGAGGGTCGAGCTCGACGGAGAGCGCGTCCCGCTCCGCGGGGCTCGCCGTCGCTCACCACAAGGCACGTGAATCCAGCCATTTCGAGACGTCAGCCAGCCTGAAGCGGGGGCAGCGGCGGAACTTGTTTCCGCCGCTGCTAGCTCGAATTCTCATTGACTGGTCGCGGACAGGCGGCAGCGCAGCGAACGTATTGTCTCTGCGGGCGGTCCATCCGGAAGTCATCGAGCCAGGAATCTTGCCTTAGGACAGCCCCTTCGGCGCCGTCCTCTAAAATGCCGAATTCTTCCGCTAGCTCCAATGGCCCGCCGCGATATTTGGGCAAATTGACGCGGAATCGCCCAGTTCCCGCTCGCGGTTTGAGGCCGGCATCGGGGGATGTCACTTCCCCCGGAGCGACAATAAACCTTCCTTCGCCTTTGCAATCCCGAACCGAACCGCCTGCGCCAGATCGAAATGCGGCATGGTCGGCAGTTCCTCCGGATCCACGATGACGTGGAGCAAGGCAGGGCCCGAAACCGACAGCATCGCGCGCATCGCCGGCTCCAGTTCCTCTGGCACGCGCGCGCTGAAGCCCTCGGCTCCGCAGGCGTGCGCGAAGGCCGCGAAATCCATGTTCGGGAAACCGGCGCCGGCCGTCGCAGGAAGGCCTGCGCCTTCCATCTCGATGTGCACAAGCCCCCATCCCGAATTGTCGTAGACGACCACCTTCACCGGCAGCTTGTGCTCGACTGCGGTCATGAACTCCCCCGCGAGCATGGTGAAGCCGCCGTCGCCCACCTGGAGTATGACCTGCCGGTCGCGGTCGAGCGCCTGCACTCCGTTGGCGATACCCATTCCGGTTCCGACCGCCGCATTGCCGAAAGAGCCGGTGATCCTCTGGCTGCCCCTCTGCCGGAGCCAGTTCGCCGCCCACAACGTCACTTCGCCTGTGTCGACGACGAAGACGGCATTGTCGTCGGCCAGATCGCTCGCCAGCCGCGCCACCGCCTGAGGATGGAGCTTGTCCCCTCCGCGCGACAGGCTGGCTTTCTCATCCAGCATCCCGTCCCATTCTATTCGCGCGGCGTTCGTCTTCGCCATCAAGCGATCGTCGGTCCGCTGGCGCACGCGATCGAGCAGCATGACAAGCGCGGGCCTTACCGAACCGACGATCCCGAGGCTGATGGCGGTTCGCCGGCCGAGGACCGGTG
>NZ_JBQTIN010000162.1:0-7466 GCF_052388015.1 Sphingosinicella sp. | reverse complement strand
ACCGGCTGCTCGGTGCCATTGGCGTCGGTCTGGCGGGCGCGCGACGGATTGGGGACGCCGGAGCGCTCCTCCAGCGGCAGGCCGTCCATGTCGGCGCGGACCATCACCGTCGGGCCAGCGCCATTACGAAGCAGCGCCACCACGCCGGTGCCGCCGACGCCGGTCGTCACGTCATAGCCGAGCGCGCGCAACTCGCGCGCCATCCGCGCCGAGGTCTGCACCTCGCGGCCGGAAAGCTCCGGATTGCGATGGAAGTGGTCGAACAAGGCCGCGAGATTGGCGCGATAGTCGCTCGCCACAGCGTCACGCAGACCACGATCCTGGCCCATCGCCGGCGTTGCAAGCAGAGCCAGTCCCGCGCCGATCAACCACCTTTTCATCGCCATCCCCCTTGCTTCGATCACCCGCCAGCTTTGATCGTCTCACGAGCGATGACAAGCTGCTGAATCTGGCTGGTGCCTTCGTAGATGCGGAACAGGCGGACGTCGCGATAGAGCCGCTCGATGCCGTAATCGGCGATATAGCCGGCGCCGCCGAAGATCTGGACGGCGCGATCGGCGACGCGGCCGACCATCTCGCTGGCGAAATATTTGGCCGCCGCCGCTTCGAGGACGATCGGCTCGCCGCGATCCTTCCTTGCTGCGGTGTCGAGTACCAGCGAGCGAGCCGCCAGCGCTTCGGTTTTGCTGTCGGCGATCATCGCCTGGATAAGCTGAAAATCGGCGAGCGACTTGCCGAACTGCCGGCGCTCACTCGCATAGCCAACCGCGTCGGCGATCAACCGCTCGGCGACGCCGACGCAGACCGCGGCGATGTGCAGCCGGCCGCGATCCAGCACGCGCATGGCGATCTTGAAGCCCTCGCCCTCCTCGCCCAGCCGGTTCACTGCCGGCACCGGCGCCTCGTCGAAATTGACGTCGCAGACATGGGCGCCCTGCTGGCCCATCTTCTTCTCGGGCTTGCCGATCGAGACGCCGGGCAAATCGGCGGGAACAAGGAAGGCGGAGACGCCATGCGCTCCTTCTCCGCCCGTCCGCGCCATCACCGTGAACAGGCTGGCCTTGTCGGCGTTGGTGATGAAGCGCTTGGTGCCGCTGAGCCTGTAGACGTCCCCATCCCGCACGGCGCGAGTCTGGACCGAGGCGCTGTCGCTGCCGGCGCCCGGCTCGGTCAGCGCGAAGCTGGTGACGATCTCGCCCAACGCGATGCGCGGCAGCCATTCGGTTTTCTGCGCGTCGGAGCCCGCCATGACGAGCCCCTGGCTGCCGATCCCGACATTGGTGCCGAACACCGAGCGGAAGGCCGGCGTTGTCCGCCCGAATTCCAGCGCGACCCGGACCTCCTCGGACATGGTGAGGCCGAGCCCGCCAAACTCTTCCGGGATCGAGAGTCCGAACAGCCCCAATTCCCGCATCTCGCGGACGATGTCTTCCGGAACCTCATCCTCCTCGGCGACCTTCTCCTCCAGCGGTCGCAGCCGCTCGGCGACGAAGCGGCGGATCGTCTCGATCAGGGCGTCGAAGGTGTCGGGATCCAGGGCCACAGCAATCTCCTAGCCCCCTCTCCCGCGCGCGGGAGAGGGAGAAGCTAATAGCCGTTCATCCGCGCCAGGCGGTCCGCATGGAAGGCCGGATCGCCGAACAGCTC
Organism: Sphingosinicella sp.; assembly: GCF_052388015.1. Lineage (GTDB taxonomy): Bacteria > Pseudomonadota > Alphaproteobacteria > Sphingomonadales > Sphingomonadaceae > Allosphingosinicella. The sequence goes on along the minus strand of NZ_JBQTIN010000162.1, from coordinate 5,819 downwards.
GTTCAGCACACGGTCGCGCTTCATGTAGAGGCCGATATCATATTCGTCGGTCATGCCGATGCCGCCGTGCATCTGCACGCCCTCCTGCACGGCGAGCAGGGAGGCGCGGCCGGCCTTGGCCTTGGCGACCGAGACCATCGCCTCCGCTTCGGGTGCGCCTTCGTCGAGCAATTGCTGCGCCTTCAGCGTCGCGGCGCGGGCGACCTCCAGCTCGGAATAAAGATGCGCGGCGCGGAATTGCAGCGCCTGGAACTCGCCGATCAGCCGGCCGAACTGCTTGCGCTGCTTGAGGTAATCGACCGTCATGTCCATCGACGCGGTGCCGACGCCGACCAGCTCGGCCGCGGCGCCGGTGCGTCCGGCGCGAAGCGCGCGGTCCAGCACTTCGTGCCCGCCGCCAACTTCGCCGACCACCGCGTCTGAATCGACCTCGACGCCGTCGAAGGTCATCCGCGCGCCGATGCTGGAATCGGCGAGCCGGACGCCCTCGGTCTCCAGCCCGCCCGCGCCCTTCTCGACCGCGAACAGGGTGAGGCCGTCATCCGTCTCTGCCGCGACCAGCACGACATCCGCCGACGCGCCCTGTACGACGAACTGCTTGCGGCCGGACAGCTTGAAGCCGTTGCCCGACCGCTCGGCGCGCATTTCGATCGCGTCCGGCCGGTGCTTCGGCCCCTCGTCAATCGCCAGCGCCGCGACGGTATCGCCAGACAATATGCCGGGGAACCAGCGGTCTTTGAGCACCGTGCCCTTCACCGCCTCGACGAACGCCACCGCGGTCATCAGGAAGGGCGACGGCGTCAGGTTCCGGCCGATCTCCTCCAGTACGATTCCCGCCTCGACATGCCCGAGGCCCAGCCCCCCGTCCGCCTCGTCGATCAATATGCCGGTGAAACCCATTTCGGCGAACTGCTTCCACAGGCCGTGGCCGAAACCGTCTTTGCACTGCTTGTCGCGCCAGTGACGGAGCTGCTTCGCGATCGCGCCTTCATCGGCCATGAAGCCGCGCGCCGTATCGCGCAGCATCACCTGATCGTCAGTGTGATAAAGCGGCATCTTTCAGGCTCCCGGCAGATCGAGGATGCGCTTGGCGACGATGCCGAGCTGCACCTCGCTCGTCCCGCCCTCGATCGAATTGGCCTTGGTGCGCAGCCATTCGCGCGCCGCCTTGCCCTGCTTCGAGCGGTCGCTCTCCCATTCCAGCGCGTTCGAGCCGCCCGCGGCCATGACGAGCTCGTGCCGCGCCTTGTTCAGCTCGGTGCCGGCATATTTCATCATCGACGGCTGGGCGGGATGGGCGCGGCCGGCCTTCAGTTCGTCGATGAAGCGCTCGCTCATCGCCCGGAAGGCCATCGCGTCGACATCGAAGCGGGCGACATCGGCGCGCAGGATGGGATCGTCGGCGAGCACGTCGCCGAGCGCGGCGCCGAGCGACCCGGACTGGCCGCCGAGGCCCATGCCGGAGATCATCTCGCGCTCATGGCCGAGAAGGTACTTGGCGACGTCCCAGCCCTTGTTGAGCTCGCCGACCAACTGGTCCTTCGGCACCTTCACATCGTCGAAGAAGGTCTCGCAGAAGGGCGAGTATCCCGAGATCAACAGGATCGGCCTGGTCGAGACACCCTCGCTCGCCATGTCGAAGAGGAGGAAGCTGATCCCCTTGTGCTTCGGCGCCTGCGTGTCGGTGCGGACCAAGCAGAAGATCCAGTCGGCCTTGTCGGCGTAAGAGGTCCAGACCTTCTGGCCGTTGACCAGCCAGTGATCGCCCTTGTCCTCGCACTTGGTCTGCAACGAGGCCAGGTCGGAGCCGGCGCCCGGCTCTGAATAGCCCTGACACCAGCGGATTTCGCCCTTGGCGATCTGGGTGAGATAGAGCTTCTTCTGCTCCTCATTGCCGTATTTGAGCAAAGCCGGGCCGAGCATCGAGATGCCGAAGCTCATTAGCGGGTTGCGCGCGCCGATCCGCGCCATTTCCTGCTTCAGGACCTTGGTTTCGGCCGGCGAGAGGCCGCCGCCGCCATAGTCGGTCGGCCAGTCCGGCACCGTCCAGCCGCGCGCAGCCATCCGCTCCATCCAGAGCTTTTGCGCCTCGTTCTTGAAGACCGGATTGCGGCCGCCCCAGCAGGCGTCGCTCTCGTCGCGCATCGGCTCGCGCATTTCGGGCGGGCAGTGCGCCTCCAGCCAGGCGCGCACATCTTCACGAAATTCGTCCATATCGTTCATGGCGCGGGCTCCGCTTTACGTTAACGTCAAGTGACGCGATCCTCGGCGGGAGTCAATCGGCCGAAGCGCATCACACCGTCGTCGATCTTGCCGAAGCGCAGCGCGATGACGTCGCGCGGATAGTTCTGATGGACGCGCCAGGGCGGCGTCGTGCCCTGGCTCGGCATGTGGCCCTGGGCGCGCTGGACATAACCGGAGCTGAAATCGAGCATCGGCTTGCGCTCGATCGCGGCATCGCCAAGCACCGGCGTCACAATCGCCGCGCCCTCCTTGTCCATATGGTTGAGCAGACGGCAGACAAAGCGGGCGGTGAGGTCGCTCTTCAGCGTCCAGGAGGCGTTGGTATAGCCGAAGCTGACCGCGAGATTAGGCACGTCGCTCAACATCGCACCCTTGTAGCTGAGGTGATCGGCGATCGTGATCGACTTGCCGTCGATGTCGAGCGCCATGCCGCCCAGCAGCTTCACGACGAGGCCGGTGGCGGTGACGACGATGTCGGCCTTGAGCTCGTCGCCGCCTTCCAGCGCGACCCCATCCCTGGTGAAGCGAGCGATCCGGTCGGTGACGACCGCCACCTCGCCGCGGCCGATCGCCTTGAACAGATCGGCGTCGGGGATCAGGCAGACGCGCTGGTCCCACGGATTGTAGGTCGGGTTGAAATGGCGATCCACGTCGTAGCCGGGCGGCAGATCGACGGCGGCGAGCTTGCGGATCGCGGCGCGGACCCTGTCCGGCTTCGTCCGCGCCCGCTTGAAGAACCAGGCTCCGAGCAGGACGTTCTTCCAGCGCGTCAGCCGCGGCCCGATCTTGCCGACGAGCGAATCCCTCGAAGGCCGCGAAACGACATAGCTCGGCGAGCGCTGCAGCATCGTCACCCCGGCGCCCTGTTCGGCGAGGGCGGGCGCGAGCGTCACCGCGGTCGCGCCGCTGCCGATGATCACGACCCGCTTGCCGGCGACGTCCAGATCTTCCGGCCAGAATTGCGGATGGACGATCTTGCCGGCGAAGTCCGCCTCCCCCTGCCATTCGGGTCGATAGCCGAAATCGTAATCGTAATAACCGCTGCCGAGATACAGGAACGCGCAGGTGAAGTGCCGCGTCCCGCCCGCCGCCTCGGCCTCGACCGTCCATCGCGCCTCATCGGAAGACCATGACGCGCGCAATGCTTTATGCTTGAAGCGTATCCGATCGGCGACGCCATGCGCGCGCGCCGTTTCCTCGACATAGGCGCGGATCGAGGCGCCATCGACGATCGCCTTCTCGCCCCGCCACGGCCGGAACGGGAAACCGAGCGTGTACATGTCGGAATCGGAGCGGATGCCAGGATAGCGGAACAGATCCCAGGTGCCGCCGGCCCGCGCGCGCGCCTCGAGGATCAGGACGGATTTGCCCGGGCAGCGCTCCCTGAGCCGACAGGCCGCGCCGATTCCGGAAATCCCCGCCCCGACGATCAGGACATCGACATGCTCGGGCGCGGCGGACATCGCATCACGCTAGCAGCGCGCCGCGCGACGGCAAGGCGGGCGTCTGCTGGCCCGGATTACGCGGCGGTGTCGGCGCCGGTTGTTGCTGCGTCGCCGCCGGCGCATCCTGGCAGAGTGACAGGAAGGCGATCTCCATCACCGTGCCGCCTTCGACCGGGAGCGGGTTGTCCGGATATTCGCGGAATTCGGAGACGCGGCCGTCGGTCTCCTGCCGCCGCCTCGCGAGCGAATTGATCGTCCGCGCGGCGCAGTCGATCCTGAGCCGATAGGTGTTCTGGTTCGCGGGCGCGGGCGGCGGATCGATCAGGCGGAACCATGCGGTGCGGGTCGTCCCCTGCTGCTCCAGCGTCGCGCCATCGATCGCGATCGCCTGACCGCTCGGCGCCGCGCCGAGGCTGAGCCAGGCGGGCCGGCGTGGCGGCGTCGGGGGCATCGCCGCCATGAAGCGGGCCACCTCGCTCGCCGCGATCGCGTCGGGCGAGGCGTCGCAGCTCGCCGTCGCGCGCACCATGGCGAGGCCGATCGCATTGTCGGCCATGCCGCTCGCGGCGCGGATGAGATCGCGCACCATCAGTCGGTCCGGATCGTAATAGCCGCGCCGCACGTCGCGCAGCTGGCGGTTGAGAAAGCGCAATTGCCGCGGCGTCAGCGTCTGGGTCAGCCGGTTCGCGACGCATTGCGTCTGCCTGAGGTTGAGGCCGAACCGCTCGATCTGCGGCGCGACGATCGCCTCGCGGTCGCCGACATAATCCGCGACATGCCCCGCGCAGCCGGCGAGCAATGCGGCGGCGACAGACGGTGCGAACAGGCGTGCGGGCACGGCAAAGGGCATAAGGCGCGCTGGTTACAAGGTTCGTGCAGACCGGCCAAGGCTTGCCATCGCAGGCCCAGCGCTTACGGTTTGCGATCCCAAGGGAGGCCGTATGGAGCCCTTTTCGCTGGTCTTCACCTTGTTCGGCCTGCTGGTGGGCCTCGCGACCGTCGCGGTGCTTGGCGATTTTCCCGCGCGCTCGAAATGAAGCGGGCTTCCAAGCCGGTGCACATCGGCTGGATGGCGCCGCTGCTCGGCCTGTTCGTGGTCCTCGAGCTGACCGGCTTCTGGGCGGCCGGCTATCAGCTCCGTGGCCGGCTCAGCGCCGACCCGCTGACGCTGTATGCGGTGCTCGCTATCTTCGGCACTTATTATTTCGCCGCCACCCTGATCTTCCCGTCCGATCCCGAGCAATGGCCCGACTTCGACGCCTGGTACGAGCGGCAGAAACGGATGATCGTGGGGGCGATGCTCACCGCCTATATGCTCGGTATCGCGGGCCAGACCGGCTCGACGTCATCCGTCCGATCGCCGAGCCCGAGCCGATCAGCGACGCGGCGATGCTGGTCGGGCTGACGAGCACGCTTGGCATTTTCGGATTGCTGATCGCCTTGCTGTTCGTGAAGTCGCGCCCTGCGAACCACGCGATGCTCGCCACCCTCGTCGGTCTCGTGCTGCTCAGCGCCTATGGCCGCAGCGCGCTCTGATTGAAGCGGGCGCGGGACGACCGACCGTCTAGCTCGACCAGAGCCGCAGCAGATTGTGATAGACGCCGGTGAGCGCGACCAGGGCCGGATCCTCGTCGCCGGCTTTGGGACGGAGGGACTGGATGGCGAGATCGAGATCGAGCAGCAATGAGCGCTGCTCGTCGCGGGCGACGAGGCTCTGAACCCAGAACACCGCCGCCAGCCGCGCGCCGCGCGTCACCGGCGCGACCCGGTGCAGGCTGGTCGAGGGATAGAGGATCAGGTCGCCGGCGGGCAGCTTGATCGCGCGGTCCCCGGCCATGTCCTCGATCATCAGCTCGCCGCCGTCAAAGCTGTCCGGATCGGCGAGGAAGAGGGTGGCGGACAAATCGGTGCGGATCCGCCCGCCGCCGGGCAGCGGCCGCCAGGCATTGTCGACATGGGCGCCGAAATCGTGGCCGGTCTCGTAGCGGCTGAACATCGCCGGGTAGATCGCGTCGGGCAGTGCAGCAGCCTGGAAAAGCAATGAACGTGCAAGCGCCTGGCTCAACGCTTCGTTCAGCGCCGCCGCCGTTTCGCCCCGCTCCGGGAGCTGCAGGTTCCTTTTGGCGAGCG
>NZ_JBQTIN010000161.1:0-11725 GCF_052388015.1 Sphingosinicella sp. | reverse complement strand
TCGACCCTCGCCGACCCGGCGGTGGTCGAGGCGCTGGTGGCGGGAAGAGGCGAGTAACCCCCCTCCCTAGCAGGGAGGGGTTGGGGGTGGGTAAGCGGGGTACCGGCTCAATGCCGGCAGCTCGCTGCGCTCGCACCCACCCCTAACCCCTCCCTTGCAGGGAGGGGGATGAAGAGTCGCGCCGCCACCGCGAAGCCGCCGGGGCCGTCCCGCCGCGCCATTTCGGCGAGGCTGGCGCCGCGCAGCGCCCGGCCCGGCGACAGCAGCGAGACGGCCTCGAGCACGTTCGTCTTGCCCGCCCCGTTCTCGCCGGTGAGGATGACCAGCCCCGGCCCTGCTTCGATCGCCGCTTCTCGATAGGAGCGAAAGTCGGTGAGCAGGAGGAGGGTGACGGCCATCGCCTTCCCCTAGAGCCAAAGCCGCGTGACCGCCACGCGCCGCCGCGCTAAGCGCCAATGCGATGAGCGAGGGCGGACAGAGCATCGCGCCGGTCGATGTCGCGGGCAATCGCCTGACCCTGATCGAGGAAGGGCCGGAGCGGCTCGAAGCTTTGATCGCGTTGATCGACGGCGCGCAGGAATCGCTGCGCATCCTCTACTATATCTGGGAGGATGATGCGGCTGGTCGGCGGGTCCGCGAGGCGCTGGTCGCGGCGACGGGACGCGGCGTAAGCGTGACGCTGCTCGTCGACGGCTTCGGCGCCGCTGTCCCGGACGGCTTCTTCCAGGCGCTGACCGACGCGGGCGCGCGCTTCTGTCGCTACGCCCCGCGTTTCGGGCGGCGCTACTTCCTGCGCAATCATCAGAAGCTGGCGATCGCCGACGGCCGCCGGGTGATCGTCGGCGGCTTCAACATCGGCGACAGCTATTTCGGAACGGTGGAGGAGGGCGCCTGGCGGGACCTCGGCCTGCTCGTCGAAGGCGACAGCGTTTCCTGTCCGTCCGCTTATTTCGACGACCTCTTCAAATGGGCGAAGAAGCCCGAAGGCTCGATGCGGTCGCTGCGCCGCGTGCTGCAGAAGCACAGCACGATCGACGGCAAGCTGCACTGGCTGTTCGGCGGGCCGACCCGGCGGCTCAGTCCCTGGGCGCGGGCGGTGCGGAAAGACATGCGGCAGGCGCGGCGGCTCGACATCGTCGCCGCTTATTTCGCGCCGGGACCGATGCTGCTGCGCCGTTCGGGCAATGTCGCCCGGCGCGGCCAGGTGCGGCTGGTGACCGCCGCCAAATCGGACAACAATGCCACCATCGCGGCGGCGCGCTTCACCTATTGGACCTTGCTCAAGCGGGGCGTCCGCATCTTCGAATATCAGCCGACCAAGCTGCACACGAAATTGTTCGTGATCGACGGTGCCGTCCATATCGGCTCGGCCAATTTCGACATGCGCAGCCTGTTCCTGAACCTCGAGATGATGCTGCGGGTCGAGGACGCGGCCTTCGCTGCGGCGATGCATGCCTATGTCGACGGCGAGATCGCCCGTTCGACGGAGATCACGGTCGAGGCGCATCGCGCACAGCGGACTTTGCTCAACCGGATTCGCTGGGCGATCGGCTATTTCCTGATCGCGATCGCCGATTACCGGATCACCCGGCGATTGAACTTCGCCGGCGAGACGGAGCCGAACTAGTCCTTCCAGCCCCAGAAAATCTGGCAGGGCGGGATGTTCAGCCATTCCAGCGCGCGATCGATCCGCTCGAAATGCGGCACCATGAAGTCGCGCGCCTTGGCGGTATATTGGTAGACGAGGAAGCAGCCGCCCGGCCGCAGCACCTCGTGCGTCTCCGCGGCGATCTCAGGCCCGACATTGTTCGGCAATGTGGAGAAAGGCAGGCCGGAGAGCACGTAATCGGCATGGTCGAAGCCGCAATCGGCGACGATCTGGCGCACGTCGGCGGCCGATCCGGTGACCGGGAACAGGCGACTGTCAGCGAACTTGCGGCGCAGATAGCGGATGAAATCGGGGTTGGTGTCGATCGCGATCAGGGTCGCGTCGGGGGCCATGCGGTTGAGCACATGCTCGGTGAAGGTGCCGACGCCGGGGCCATATTCGACGAACAGTTTGCACTTCGACCAGTCGACCTTGGCCAGCACCTTGTCGATCGTCGCCTTCGAGGAGGGAAGGGCGGCGCCGACCATCACCGGATGCTTGATGAACCCGCGCAGGAAATGCCACAGCGGGCCGCCGCCCGCGTTACGCGCAATGCGGTTCTCTCGCCGCGCTTCTTCCCAGGATGACGACATGCCCAACGCCCAAAAATTACGGAAAGGTGACGCGTTGGCGCATCGGGGGCGGATTGGCAACCCAGAACGGGCACGCGTCTCTGTGCGGGACGGGGTCGGAGCCGGCACGGAATGAGCGCTGTCGGTCTGCCGCGCGGGCGATTCGCCTTGCTTTTTTCGGTCATGCTGGTCGCCGCGGCCGGCAACACCGCGATGCAGTCGCTGCTGCCCGCGATCGGCCGGGTGCTCGGCGTCCCCGATATCATGGTCGCGATCGCGTTCAGCCTGTCGGCGATCCTCTGGGTGGTGATGGCGCCGGTCTGGGCGGAGCGCGCGGACCGGCGCGGCCGGCGGGCGCTGATGCGGCTCGGGCTCTACGGCTTCGTCGCCTCGATGCTGATCTGCGGCGGCGCGCTGGCGGCGGGCCTCGCCGGATTGGCCGGCGCGACGGTCGTGTTCACGATCTTCATCCTGGGGCGCGGCCTCTACGGCGCGTTCGGCTCCGCCTCGCCGCCGGCGGTGCAGGCCTATATCGCGGCGCGGACCGCGGGCGAGCAGCGGACCAACGCGCTCGCGCTCTTGGCCTCCTCCTTCGGGCTGGGGACGATCATCGGACCAGCGGTGGCGCCTTTGTTCATCTTCCCGCCGCTCGGCCTCGCGGCGCCCGTCGTCAGCTTCGCGGCGATCGGCGCGGTGGTGCTGGCGCTGATCATCCTGCGCCTGCCCGACGACAGCCCAAGCGGGACGGCGCAGGGGCAGATCGTCTCCTATCCGGCGCTCGGCGGCGGCGAGGCCGGGCCGCGCGAGGGCGAGCGGGAAAATGCGAAGCTGCGCTGGACCGATCCGCGCGTCCTGCCCTGGCATGTGATGGGGATCGTCGGCGGTCATGGCCAGGCGGTGCTGCTCACCGTCATCGGCTTCCTGGTCATCGACCGGCTGGCGCTGCCGCTCGATCACGCCCAGCAATGGATCGCGATCGTGCTGATGGCCGGGGCGCTTGCGTCGCTGCTCGCCCAATGGGGGCTGATTCCGCGGCTCAAGCTTGCTCCGCGCCAGCTCGTGATCTGGGGCTCGATCGTCGCCGCGATCGGCACCGCGATCACCGGCGTCGCCGGCGGCGTCTACGGCATCACTTTGGGATACGCGCTCGCCTCGCTGGGCTTCGGCCTCTACCGGCCGGGGTTCACCGCCGGCGCCTCGCTGGCAGTGACCCTCAAAGAGCAGAATGCGGTGGCTGGGATGGTCACCTCGGTGAACGGCCTGGCTTATATCGCCGCGCCGACGATCGGCGTCGCGGTCTACGGCCTCGGCCTCTCCTGGCCCTTCCTCGGGACCGCGGCGCTGATGGTCGGGCTGGCCGCCTGGACCCACATGCGGGTCACTCCTTCGTCCCCCGCGGTGTGAGCATCCCCGGCTGAATGAAACCGATGCCGCCGGCGCTGCGCGCCTCCTGCTTCAGGCTCTGCTGGATGCGGTCATATTCCTCTTCCATCTCCGGCGTCACCGAAGCGCGGGTGTCCTTCAGCGCATCCTCGAAATGGGCCATCGTCACGCTGCCCGCCTCGATCGACGAGCGCAGCGCCGCCAGGCCCGCGCGCCGCACCAGATCCTCAAGGTCGGCGCCGGTGAAGCGGTCGGTCCGCGCCGCGAGCGAAGCGAGGTCGACATCCTTGGCCAGCGGCGTGCTTTTGGTGTGGATGGCCAGGATGCGCTCGCGCCCCGCCTGATCGGGCACCGGCACGTAGATCAGCTCGTCCAGCCGCCCCGGCCGCAGCAGCGCCGGGTCGATCAGGTTAGGCCGATTCGTGGCGCCGATCAGGACGACGCTGTTGAGCTCCTCGAGGCCGTCCATTTCGGCGAGGATGGTGTTGACGACGCGCTCGGTCACCTGCGGCTCGCCGAGGCCGCCGCCGCGCGCCGGGACGAGGCTGTCCAGCTCGTCGATGAAGATCACGGTCGGCGCGACCTGGCGGGCGCGGGCGAAGAGGCGGGCGATCTGCTGCTCGCTCTCGCCATACCATTTCGACAGGAGGTCGGACGATTTGGTGGCGATGAAGTTCGCCTCCGCCTCGCGCGCCGTCGCCTTGGCGAGCAAGGTCTTGCCGGTGCCGGGAGGGCCGTAGAGCAGGAAGCCCTTGGCCGGACGGATGCCGAGCCGGCGGAAGCTGTCCGGATGCCTGAGCGGCAGCTCGACGCCCTCGCGCAGCCGCTCGCGCGCCTCGTCGACGCCGCCGATATCGTCCCAGCCGACATTGGGCGCCTGCACCATCACCTCGCGCATCGCCGAGGGCTGGACGCGCTTCAGCGCCTCCTCGAAATCCTTGCGGGTGACGGAGAGCTTGTCGAGCACTTCGGGCGGGATCGTGCCCGAGCCGTCGGCGAGGTCGAGCTCCGGCATGATCCGCCGGATCGCCTCGATCGCCGCCTCGCGGGTCAAAGCGGCGAGGTCGGCGCCGACGAAGCCGTAGGTCTGCCGCGCCAGCATTGCGACATCGACATCGCCGTCGAGCGGCATGCCGCGGGTGTGGATGCCCAAGATCTCGCGCCGCCCGCCCTCGTCCGGCACGCCGATCACGATCTCGCGGTCGAAGCGGCCGGGGCGGCGCAGCGCCTCGTCGATCGCCTCCGGCCGGTTGGTCGCGGCGATGACGATCAGGTTCTGCCGCGGCTCCAGCCCGTCGAGCAAGGAGAGCAATTGGGCGACCAGTCTCTTCTCGGTCTCGCCGGTTACCTGGCCGCGCTTGGGCGCAATCGAATCGATCTCGTCGATGAAGATGATCGACGGCGCGTTGGCGGCCGCCTCCTCGAACAGGTCGCGCAGCCTTTTCTCGCTCTCGCCATAAGCCGAGCCCATGATCTCGGGGCCGGCGATATGGAAGAAATTGGCCTCGCTCTCATTGGCGACGGCGCGGGCGAGCCGGGTCTTGCCGGTGCCGGGCGGGCCGTGCAGCAGCACCCCCTTGGGCGGGTCGACGCCGAGCCGCTCGAAAATCTCCGGATAGCGGAGCGGCAGCTCGACCATCTCGCGCAGCTGGTCGATCGTCGTGCCGATGCCGCCGATATCGTCATAGGTGACGTCGGCGCGGCGCGCCTCCTTCGCCTCGCTATATTCGGGGCGAAGCTCGATCTCGGTATTGGCGTCGATCAGGACGATGCCCTTGGGCGCGGTCGAGAGGACGACCAGGCGGATCTCCTGCAGCGCGAAGGCGGGCGCGGTCAGCATCTGCCGCAGCTCGGGCGGGATGTCGCCGCGCGTCACCTGCTGCTGGCCGGTGGTCGCGACCACGTCGCCCGCCGCGATCGGCCGCATGCCGAAGCTGCGCTTCAGCGCCTGGGCCGAGCCGTGCAGGCGCAAATTCTTCTGCGCTGGAGCGAAGACGACCTTTGTCGCGGGCCGCGCCTCGGCCTTGCGCACCTCGACCATGTCGCCCGAGCCCAATTCGGCATTGGCGCGCTGCAGGCCGTCGAGGCGGATGATGCTGAGGTCCTCGTCCTCCGGATAGGGGCCGACGGCGCGGGCCGGCGCCGCGCGCTTGCCGATCAGCTCGATGACGTCGCCCTCGGCCAGGCCCAGCTCGGCCATCGTGGCGCGCGGCAGCCGGGCGATGCCGCGACCGCTATCCTCCGGTCGCATCGTCGCGACCTGAAGCTTCGTCGTCTTGCGTTCCTCGTCGGCCATGCGTCGTTCCGGTTCCTCTTGCGCCGGTCCACTTAGGGATGCGGCGGCGCGGGGAAAACCGTCGACACGAAAAAAGAAGGCCGGCCCCGAGGGACCGGCCAAGTTTTTAGGAGAGGATGCCTGAAAGGCAGGCTCTTGTTCGCACTTGCGGAAAAATTGTGCAAATGCGAAGAAAGCAGCGACGGATGCAATTTCTGCATCCCTGGAAGGAATGGCCATGAAGCGGCTGCCTTCGCTCACCGCGGTGGAAGCGTTCGTGCAGACGGCTCGGCTCGGCTCGGTCCGGGCGGCGGCGGCGGCGCTTGCCTTGTCCTCGCCGGCGGTCACCAGGCGGGTGCAGGCGATGGAGCGCCATGTCGGCCGGCCCCTGTTCGAGCGGCGGCGGCGGGCGGTGCATCTCAACGCGGACGGCGAGCGGTTGCTGGCCGAGGTCGGGCCGGCGCTCGACGAGCTGGGCATGGCGGTGGAACGGGCGGGGGGCGGCGCGGGGCTGATGCGGCTGAGGCTCGGCGCCCTGCCGCTGTTCGCCTCGCACCGGCTGATGCCGAGCCTCGGCGCGCTGCGCGAGGCGCATCCCGGGCTGCACATCGACATCGACACCCAGCCGCACGCCCTCGCCCGGCTCGACGAGGGGCTGGACGCGGCGATCGTGCTGGCCCGCGACATCGAGCCGCCGCTTTATGCCCGGCGGCTGGGCCGCAACCGGGTGGTGGCGATCGGCGGGCGCGACCTCGCCGCCGGGCCGGACGCGCTCGGTCACCCGGCCGACATCGCCCGCCACACCGTTTTGCTGCACCGCGATCTACCCGACGCCTTCGACTATTGGCGCGAGGCGGTGGGGCTGCCGGACCTCGAGCCGGCGGCGGTCGACCATTTCGATTCCGGTCAGCTGATCCTCGACGCGGCGGGACAGGGGCTCGGCGTCGCCTTCATGTTCGACATGCATGTCGAGGGCGCGCAGGACCCGCGCATCGCCAAATTGTTCGGCCTGGAGGTCGACAGCCCCTATTCCTACTGGTTCGCCTGCCGCCGCAGCGCGCTGGCGCGGCCGGCGGTGCGGATTTTCCATGACTGGCTGGTGGGGGAGGCGGGGTCCTAAGACCGACCCCGACGCGTCGAATGTCGCCACGACTGGGAATGTGGACATACCTCGTTAGCTATCGGCGGCGTCTCCCTTGGGTGCCGGGAGTTCGCGCAAACTCTCGATCTCCCGTGCCGTGCGCTCTGCAGGATCGGTTGCGATCGTTTCCAGGACAGCAAGGCGGTCCTGCATCTTGGAAACCAGGCTACGCAAGCGTTCGGTTTCCTCGTCGACCGTAGAGAGGGTCTTGACCGGCGTGGCTCGCGGGTCTGCAAAAAACTCAACAAAGCCGCATTCGCTGCAACGACGAGCAGCCAAGTCCGTTGCTTTGCGGCCCAAGCCCACGGATGCCGCGAGGGACTGCCAGACACCCGGTTCACCGTCGAGCCACTTAACCCTGACACCATAGTCCGGCAGGAATGCGACACCTGGCGTCATCCGGCCACGGCACTTCGGGCAGTCTGCCATATCCACCTCTGCAGCTCCAGTGGCGGCTCAATCGCTAAGCGTCGCCTTCACGATACTGCCCGGCGCGCGCGGCGGCTCGCCCTTGGGCAAATTGTCGACATGCTCCATGCCTTCGATCACCTCGCCCCAGACGGTGTACTGGCCGTCGAGGAAGCCGCAATCGTCGAGGCAGATGAAGAACTGGCTGTTGGCGCTGTTCGGATCGCTGGTGCGCGCCATCGAGGCGACACCGCGGACATGGGGCTCGCGGCTGAACTCGGCCGGCAGGTCCGGCTTGTCGGAGCCGCCGCTGCCGCGGCCCGTGGGGTCGCCGCCCTGGGCCATGAAGCCGTCGATCACCCGGTGGAAGACGATTCCGTCATAAAAGCCCTCGCCCGCCAACTCGCTGATCCGGGCGACATGCTGCGGCGCAAGATCGGGGCGGAGGCGGATGACGACGTCGCCGCCGCTGTCGAGGGAAAGGACGAGATTCTGGGCCACCTTTGAGTCTCCTTGGAAGCGATCGCGCCGCCTGTAATCGGCCTCGCGGCGTGTCGCCACCGATATCGACAGAGAGGGCCGGCCAGCCTAGGAAGCGCGCGGTCCAACATCGGCTGAGGAGGGCGAGATGAGCGACAGCGAACTCGATCCCCAGGCCGAGGCCATCGTCGCCGCACCGGCGGCGGACGAGCGGATGGACGCGGACGACCGCCTGCGGCCGGAATTCGTCCGCGCGGTCATCGAGCGGGTCGAGGCGGACGACGCCGAGGGCGCCCGCGCGCTCGTCGAGCCGCTGCACCCGGCCGATATCGCCGATTTGCTGGAGCTGGTCGATTCCGATGAGCGCCGGGCGCTGGCGGCGGCGCTCGCCGGCCTGCTCGACGGCGACGTGCTCGCCGAGATGAACGAGTGGGTGCGCGAGGAGCTGATCGACGAGCTCAGCGCCACCCAGGTCGCCGAGATCGCCGGCGAGCTCGAGACCGACGACGCGGTCGCGCTGATCGAGGACATGGAGGAGGAGGATCAGCGCGCCGTGCTGCGCGCGCTCGATCCGGACGACCGCGCCGCGATCGAGGAAGCGCTCTCTTATCCCGAGGAATCGGCCGGCCGCCTGATGCGCCGCGACGCGGTCGCGGTGCCGGAGCATTGGACGATCGGCCAGGTGATCGACTATCTGCGCGCCGGCGAGGAGCTGGCGACCGACTTTTTCGAGATTTTTGTCGTCGATCCGGCCCACCGGCCGGTCGGCACCTGCCTGCTCTCCTGGATCTTGCGGACGCCGCGCCGGATCGCCGTCGCCGACGTGATGCAGCGCGAGCAGACCCTGATCCCGGTCGACATGGACCAGGAGGAGGTGGCGCTCCGCTTCCAGAAATATGCGCTCGTCTCGGCGGCGGTGGTCGATCCGGCCGGCCGGCTGGTCGGCATGATCACCGCCGACGACATCGTCCATATCGTCCAGGAGGAGGCGAGCGAGGACGCTTTGCTGATGTCCGGCGCCGGCGTCGAGGGCGACATCAACGAGCCGGTCCGGGATAGCTACAAGGCCCGCGTCCGCTGGCTGATCGCCAATCTCGCCACCGCGCTGGTCGGCTCGACGATCATCGCCTTGTTCGGCGGCGCGATCGAGCAGATGGTGGCGCTCGCCGTGCTCATGCCGATCGTCGCCTCGATCGGCGGCAATGCGGGGACCCAGACCATGGCGGTGTCGGTGCGCGCGCTGGCGATGAACCAGCTCACCCGCTCCAACACCTGGCGGACGATCTGGCGCGAGATTTCCGTGGCGCTGCTGAACGGGCTCACGATCGCCGTGCTGCTCGGCCTCGGCGCCGGCCTGGTCTTCGCCAGCCCGCATCTCGGCGCCGTCATCGCCGCCGCGATCCTGATCAACATCCTGGTCGCGGGCCTCTCGGGCGTCGCGGTGCCGGTGCTGCTGGAGCGCGGCGGGCAGGACCCGGCCGTGTCGTCATCCGTGTTCGTGACGATGATCACCGATTCGATGGGCTTCTTCGTCTTCCTCGGCCTCGCCGTCGCTTCGGGTCTCGTTGGCTAAGCGCTTGATCGCAAGCGTCTAGTCGCCATCTGTTCGACATGATCCATCTGAGCAAGGTCGCCTTCAGCTGTGCCAGCGTCGAGACGCTGGAGCGCCGTCAGCAGAAGCGGCTCAGGGACGGCATCGTGCCGATCGTCACCCGGTTCCGGCCGAAGCGGGCGGAGGAGCTGCTGGCCGGCGGCTCGCTCTACTGGATCATCAAGCACCGCCTGGTCGCCCGCCAGGCGTTCCTCGATTTTGCGACCAGCCCGCGCGACGGGCGGACGATCATCAGGCTCGCGCCCGAGCTGGTCCGGGTCAGGCTCTTGGGCATGCGCGCCCATCAGGGCTGGCGCTATCTCGATCCCGCCGACGCGCCCGTCGATCTGGACGGCGAACCGGATGGCATCGACGCCATGCCGCCCGCCTTGCTCGGCAAGCTCGGCGGTCTAGGGCTGTTGTAAGGGTCCGCATCGCACAAGATCGGCGCTCGGCCCCAGCACGGTGCAGGCCGGACGGCCGGCAACGGTCACGGCGCCGCGCCCGCTGGCGGTGATCCGGGCGGTGCGCGCCGCGCTGAGCGCGACCTCGCCGAAGCTCGTCGTCGCCGCCACGACGTCCTGCGCCAGCAGCCCGCTTGCGTCGACATTGCCCGAGCCTTCGAACACGCCGTTCAACCGCCGCGTCCGGCCGCGCGCCACGAGCCGGCCCGAGCCGGCGAGCCGCAGATTGAGCACATCGGTGGCGGTGCCATTGGCGACCAGCTCGCCGCTCCCTTCGACGCCGAGATCGGCGCGCATCGCGGCCAGCCGGTCGATCTCGAGCCGCCCCGGCCCGATCAGCCGGGCGGCGCGCAGGCCGCGGGTGGTGACCGCGATCTCGATCTGCCCCTGCCGGGCGCCGGGCGTGCCGGTCCAGCCGCTGCGGTTGCGGCGGATGCGCAGCGTCTGGCCGGAGACCTCGACGGTCAGCCGGTCGATCCCGGCCTGCGGACCGGTCGCGACGGCGAGCGAGGTGCGGCCGGTGGTGAGGCGCACCAGATAGGGCCCGTCCACCTCGATCCGGTCGAAATCCGTGACCGGATAGCGCCGCTCGGCTGCGGACAGGGGCGCCGCGAGCGACAGCGCAAGGAACAGGGTGGCGAGCGCGCGTCTCATGCCGCCGACCATGGCGGCAAAAGCTTAACCGTCAATGGCCAGGCCCGGTCCTCTCCGGCATGAGACCGATACTCCAACACCCACGTCCGGCGCGACCCGGATCGGGTTCGGGGCCGGCGAGGAGCAGGACGTATGCGCCGGGACATGCTATTGCCTGTCCCCGCCCGCGGGGGCGCGGGGTCAAATTTGAATTTGGGGGTTAAGTAAACTGTCACCGTAATTCTACGATGACGCGTTTCCTGGATTTGGTGAAGCTGTGTCTAGGGTCGGAGGCAGGAGCACGCCGGGCGGATGGACCTGGGAACATGCTTCAACTTCAACTACCGGTGGACGAGTTGGCGTGATGAGACTGGTTCCGACTGAACAACATACTCCGGGTTCCGCTTGGTGGAGAGTTCTCCATCCGGACCCTGGAGCTAGAGGGGGGTATTCGGAGTGGGCAATTCCCGCTGGCGCACCCAGGAACCGCTAGATTAGTTTTTGGTATTTCAAAGAGCTGGTGGTGGAAAATGTCTCGATACGATGGCAAACCTTTTTTGAGATTTTTGGATTGTTACGTCTTGAGTTCAATCGGGTATTTAGATGAAAAGCAAGAATACGCTCTTAACATGATGGCGCCGAAATTATCAGAGGCCCTTGGTATTTCCGGATCGTGGTTCGATATGGTTGCTGCGCATATGGAATTTCCTCCTGATCTTCCAGGCAAGATTAAAGATATTTGGGAGGCGGGGAAGGCTAGAGCTGAAGCGCAAGGATTGACCGTCGATCCCGCAGAATTTACACGACAATTTGTTGACAAGAACTTCTCGGTCTCGTAACTGCGCGGCCTCTCGCCTCCGTGAAGATTGTGGCGACAGTTTACTTAACCCCCAAATTACGCGCTCGCCCGCCGTCATTTTCCTACACGCCCCCGACCTGTCATAACGTCCGAGGCGAGTCGCTCGCTTAGTAATTTAGTAATTACGCAATTACGGTGCCAGTTTACTAGGGTCCGGACCCATAAACGGGATTCCCAAGGCGGCGAAGGGGTGATTCAACGCGTTCGGTGAGGAGGCGTTGGAGATGGCGGATTTCTTCTGGTTTTCGGATGCGCAGTGGGCGCGGATCGC
>NZ_JBQTIN010000160.1:0-4091 GCF_052388015.1 Sphingosinicella sp. | reverse complement strand
GCGGCAGGCCTCGCCGGCCGGCCGGTGGAATCGGTGACGTTGATTGCCGTTTCCAAGACCCAACCGCCGGACGCGATCGAAAAGCTGATCGCCGAGGGGCAGCGCGATTTCGGCGAGAATCGGGTGCAGGAGGCGCAAGCGAAGTGGCCGGCGCTGCGGGCTGCTTATCCCGATTTGCGGCTGCATCTGATCGGCCAGCTCCAATCGAACAAGGCCGAGGATGCGGTGGCGCTGTTCGATGCGATCCACTCGCTCGATCGGCCATCGCTCGTCGCGGCGCTGGCCAGGGCGATGGCGAAGACGGGCAAGCGGCCGGACTGCTTCGTCCAGGTCAATATCGGTGAGGAGCCGCAGAAGGGGGGCTGCGCGATTCCCGATCTTCCCGATCTGCTGGCGCGCTGCGAACAAGCGGGCTTGCCGATCGTCGGGCTGATGGCGCTGCCACCGGAGGAGACGGAAGCGGCGCCTTATTTCGCCTTGCTCGCCAAGCTTGCCCGGCGGCATGGGCTGCCCGGCCTGTCGATGGGCATGTCGGCGGACTATGAGAGCGCGGTGATGATCGGCGCGACCCACGTCCGGGTGGGGACCGCCTTGTTTGGAGAGCGCCAAAGCTGAGGGGAGGGAAGGCATGACCGATTCCGCGCCTTTTGGGGGAGCGCCGCCGCGGCAATGGCTGCGGCCCTGGCATATCGTGCTGATCGTGCTGGGCGGCCTGGCGCTGTTCGGCGGCGGCCTGTGGTGGATCCTGTCCTGGGCGCTGGGGCCGCTGATCGCGAGCGGTGACGATTTCATGGCCGCTGTTCGCGCGCAGGATTTCAACCGCGCCTATGCATTGTCGACTCCGGCGCTGCAGCGCGAGCTGGGCGACGCCGAGCGAATGCGCGCGACGGCCGGGGGGTTGCAGCCGACCGAGTGGAGCTGGTCGCAACGCTCGATCCGCAACGATATCGGCCGCCTGGCCGGCACCGCCACTTATCAGGGCGGCCGCAGCGGCGGCGTGACGTTGCAGCTGCACCAGGTCGACGGCCAGTGGCGGGTGGCCGCCTTCCGCTTCGACCCGTCGCGGTGAAATATGACGCGCTCATCTTCGATTTCGACGGCGTGCTGGTCGAAAGCGAATGGGCCGGCAACAAGCAGATCGCCGACTGGCTGACCGCGCACGGCCATCCGACCAGCGTCGAGGATTCGATGCGCGAGTTCATGGGGCTGGCAGGGGCGGACTTCATCGGGGCGATCGAGCGCTGGATCGGCCGCGCGCTTCCGCAAGAATTCCATAGCGCGCGCGAGGCGGAGGACGAGCGCGCGATGGCGGAAGGGGTCGGCGAGGTGGCGGGCGCGGTCGCCTTCATCCGCGCCTTGCCGCCGGCGCTGCCCAAGGCGATCTGCTCGTCCAGCTCGACCGCCTGGGTGCGGCGGCATCTCGCGCATATCGGGCTCGCCGACCTGTTCGGCGAGATGATCTTTTCCGGCCGCGAGCATATCGCGCTCGGCAAGCCGGCACCGGACCTCTATCTTCACGCCGCCGCGGCGCTTGGCGTGCCGATCGAGCGCATCGCGATCATCGAGGATTCGCCGGTCGGCGTGACCGGCGCGGTCGCGTCGGGCGCGACGGTGATCGGCTTCGTCCCCGGCCGCCACTGCCTCGACGGCCATGAGGAGCGACTGCGCGCACTTGGCGTCAGGCACATCGCGCATGATTTCGACGAGGCAGCGGCGCTGCTTTCCTAAAGCTGGTGGCCGCTGCGGTCGCGTTTGGCGGCGAGATAGGCACGGTTGTGCTCGCTCTCGCCGGTCTGGAGCGGGACGCGCTCGGTGACCTGTATCCCCAGCGCCTTCAGCGCGGTGACCTTGCGGGGGTTGTTGGTCAGCAGCCGCACCCGCTCCTGCCCCAGCTTTTGCAGCATCCGTGCAGCGACGGCGAAGTCGCGCTCGTCGTCCTGGAATCCCAGCCGCAAATTGGCGTCGACCGTGTCGAAGCCCTGGTCCTGCAGCGCATAAGCCCGGAGCTTGTTGACCAGCCCGATGCCGCGCCCCTCCTGCCGCAAATACAGCAACAGGCCCCAGCCGGCCTCGGCGATGCGGGCTAGCGCGGTGCCGAGCTGCGGCCCGCAATCGCATTTGAGGCTGCCGAAGGCGTCGCCGGTCAGGCATTCGGAGTGGACGCGGACCAAGGGCGGCTCGCCGGTCGGGGCGCCGAGGATCAGGGCGACATGCTCGGCCGTGTCGCCGTCGCTGCGGAAGGCGACGATCTCGCCTTGCTCGGCGAAGCGGTTGGGCAATCGCGCCCGCGAGACGATGCGCAAATCCGCGCCATGTCCGAAGGCCGCGACATCGGCGGCGGTCGTGGTCGCCTCGGCCGGTCCGTCGCGCCGCGTGAACAAGGCCGGCAGCAAGCCGGCGAGGCGCGCGAGACGCAGCGCGGCGGTCGCGGTCGGCGGCGAGCAGAGCGGCGCGCTCTCGAACGGGCCCTTGAATGGCGTCGCCAGATCGAGCGCCGGATCGGCGATCGCGGTCGCGGCGTCGAGATCGATCCAGGGTGCGCGTTTGATCAAGACCGGCAGATCCGGCTCCGCGTCGCGCTGGTTGGTGAGCTTCAGGGTCGCGGCGCGGTTGCCGGAGATCAACAGGTCGGCCGGCGCCCCGTCGCCGTCGAACGCGGCGAGGCCGTCGGCGTCGCCGCGCTCGATCGCGAGGAAGGAGACGCCGTCGATCGCCACCGGCCAGCCGCGCCGGAGCGCGTCTATCGCCCGGGCGACGTCGCGCGCACCCATCAGAGCGCGAAGTCCGTCACCAGCGGCACATGGTCGGATGGCCGCTCCCACGCGCGGCAAGGCTCGTGGACGATATGGGCGGTGGCGGTCGCGGCCACGCCGGCGGTCGCCCACATATGGTCGAGCCGGCGGCCGCGGTCGTTCCTCGTCCAGTCGGGCGAGCGGTAGCTCCACCAGGTGTGGAGCCGCCGCGGCGCGGGATGGAAATGGCGGCCGAGATCGACCCAGTCGTTGCTGCCCTGGAGACGGAACAGCGCTTCCACTTCGATCGGGGTATGGCTGACGACGCCCAGCAGCTGCTTATGGCTCCAGACGTCGCATTCCAGCGGCGCGATATTGAAGTCGCCGACCATGATCGTCGGCCGCGCCACGCCCGAGGACCAGCGCGTCATCCGCTCGACGAAATCGAGCTTCTGGCCGAACTTGGCGTTGACCTCGCGGTCCGGAATGTCGCCGCCGGCCGGCACATAGACATTCTCCAGCCGGACGCCGTTCTCGAGCCGCACGGCGAGGTGGCGCGCCTCACCGTTCGCCTGCCAGTCGAGCCGCTCCTCCTCCACGATCGGCACCCGGCTGATCGTCGCGACGCCATGGTGCATCGGCTGGCCGCAGGTGACGATATGCTTGTAGCCGAGGCGCCGAAACATCTCGCGCGGGAAGTCGGCGTCGCGGACCTTGGTCTCCTGCAGGCAGAGGATGTCCGGCGTCTGCTCGATCAGGAAGCGCTCGACGATCGCCATGCGGGCGCGGATCGAGTTGATGTTCCAGGAGGCTATGCGAAGCGACGTCATCGAAGCGGGCTTAGAGCTTGGGCCAACACTGGGGAAGAGTATTGCCGAAATGGCAAGGCCCCCGCTCCGGGGGCGTGGAGCGGGGGCCGCCAAGCGTTGTTACGCGAGGTCAATTGCGGAGTGCCAGCTCGGGCAACAGGGGGAAAACCCGATACGTGTCCCCCGCAATCGAAGACCGAGATTTATCAGCGCCGACCTGTCGCCCCGATGAACGAATCGCTCAGCCGCGGGGGTTGCGCCGCCGCGGGTCGCGCCAGGTGAACAGGCCGTCGTCCACCGGCTGGTTGAAGCGCTGGGCGGAGAGGCGGACGGCGGTGCGATTGTTTTGCGCGTCGATCATGTTCCAGCCCTGGAGGATCAGGCCGGAGGGCGCGCTCGGCACCCGGGCGAAAGCGAGGGTGATGGTGCCGAACTCGCGCCGCCGCGGGTCGCGCGCCTCGACCATCAGCACCTGATCGTCGTCGCGGATGATCCGGCCGTAGCGCGACAGGTCCTGGGTGGGGTTGAGCAGCACCGAGAGCGGCGAATC
>NZ_JBQTIN010000159.1:0-24401 GCF_052388015.1 Sphingosinicella sp. | reverse complement strand
TCGCATCTCCGCCAGATGGCCGCCTATCGCGACGCGCTGCGCGTCATCTTCCCGGACCGGCCGATCGAGACGGCGCTGCTCTACACCGGCGCGCCGGTGCTGCTGCCGCTCCCCGACGCCCTGCTGGATGCCTATCACCCGACCGCTTGAGCAAGCGCGCTGCCCACCCTACATGCCACCCAACGACCCGTTCAGGAGAGTCCTGCCATGGCCACCAAGACCGTCACCGATGCCTCCTTCCACCAGGACGTGATCAACGCCCCCGGCCCGGTGCTGGTCGATTTCTGGGCGGAATGGTGCGGCCCCTGCAAGATGATCGGCCCGGCGCTCGAGGAGCTGAGCGACGAGCTGGCCGGCAAGGTCACGATCGCCAAGCTCAACATCGACGACAATCCCGACGCGCCGACCAGATATGGCGTCCGCGGCATCCCGACCATGATCCTTTTCAAGGGCGGTCAGCCGGCCGCGACCAAGGTCGGCGCCGAGCCCAAGGGCCGCATCCAGGGCTGGCTCGAGGGCGCCCTGGAATCGGACCCGGTCGCGACGCGGGCATAGACGCCGGTCGCGCGCGCCCCTATGTGCGCACGCGCGATGGAACTTCTGCTCGCCCTGCTGTCACTGCTGACCGCCGCCACCGGCGCGGTGGCGGGCGCGCATGCGCCGGAGGCGGGCGTGCATCAGGCGGCGGGAATCGTCGCCGTTGCGCCAGCGCGCAAGGTCATGCAGCGCATCGCCGTCGCGCAGGTCGCGCCGCCATCCCGCGCCGCTGACGAGGGATCGCCCGGCCGGATCGCCGCGCCGCCTTCCGCCGCGCCGCTCTACGACGATCGCCGCCGCGAATAAGCGCCCGGCGCCACCGCGCCATTCCCGTTCGCTTTTCTTCGTCCGGCCCCGCGGCCGGCATTTCCGTATCAAGTCAGGATCCGCCTCATGTTCGCCGGTTTCGCCAAGGCCATTTTCGGGTCGTCCAACGATCGCTACGTCCGCTCGCTCCGCAAGATCGTCGACAAGGTCAACGCCTTCGAGCCGACCGTCTCGGCGATGACCGACGAGGAGCTGAAGGCGCAGACGGCGCGATTCCGCGCCCGGCTCGACGAGGGCGAGAAGCTCGACGACCTGCTGCCGGAAGCGTTCGCCACCGTCCGCGAGGCCGCGCAGCGCACGCTCGGCCAGCGCCATTACGACGTCCAGCTGATCGGCGGCATCGTCCTCCATCGCGGCGAAATCGCCGAGATGCGGACCGGCGAGGGCAAGACGCTGGTCGCGACGCTCGCCGTCTATCTGAACGCGCTCGAGGGCAACGGCGTCCACGTCATCACCGTCAACGACTATCTCGCCCGCCGCGACGCCGACTGGATGGGGCAGATTTACAAATTCCTCGGCCTCGGCGTCGGCGTGATCGTCCCGAACCTCAGCGACGAGCAGCGCCGCGACGCCTATCACAGCGACATCACCTACGGCACGAACAACGAGTTCGGCTTCGACTATCTGCGCGACAATATGAAATACGAGCGACCGCACATGGTGCAGCGGCCGTTCAGTTTCGCGATCGTCGACGAGGTGGATTCGATCCTGATCGACGAGGCCCGCACCCCGCTGATCATCTCGGGCCCGACCGAGGACAAATCGGACCTCTACATCGCGCTCGACCGCATCGTGAAGGCGACCCCGGCCGATGATTACGAATATGACGAGAAGGACAAGCGCGTCCTGCTGACCGAGGACGGCACCGAGCGGATGGAGCGGCTGCTGGAGGCCGAGGGGCTGCTGGTCGGCTCGAACCTCTATTCGTTCGAGAACACCCAGGTCGTCCACCATCTCAACCAGGCGCTGCGGGCGAACATCGCGTTCAAGCGGGACATCGATTACATCGTCAAATACGATTCCAAGGACGACAGGGACAAGGTGATCATCATCGACCCGTTCACCGGGCGGATGATGGACGGGCGGCGCTGGTCGGACGGCCTGCACCAGGCCTGCGAGGCCAAGGAAGGGGTCGAGATCGAGCCCGAGAACCAGACCCTCGCCTCGATCACCTTCCAGAATTATTTCCGCATGTATCCGAAGCTCTCTGGCATGACCGGCACCGCCGCCACGGAGGCGCCGGAATTTTACGACATCTACAAGATGAATGTTGTTTCGATCCCGACGAACATGCCGGTGGGACGGGTCGACGACGAGGACGAGTTCTACAAGAACCAGGGCGACAAGTTCGCCGCCATCGTTCTGGCGGTGAAGGAGAAGCAGGAGACCGGCCAGCCGATCCTGGTCGGCACCGTCTCAATCGAGAAATCGGAATTGCTCTCCGCCGAGTTCAAGAAGGCGAAGATCAGGCACGAGGTGCTGAACGCGCGCGAGCATGAGCGCGAGGCGCATATCGTCGCCCAGGCCGGCCGCCTCCGGGCGGTCACGATCGCCACCAACATGGCCGGCCGCGGCACCGACATCCAGCTCGGCGGCAATGTCGACTTCCGCATCGAGGACGAGTTCGGATCGATGGAGCCGGGCGACAAGCGGGCGAAGGGTGAGGAGAAAATCCGCGCCGAGGTCGCCGAGGAGAAGGAAAGGGTGATCGCCGCCGGCGGCCTGTTCGTGCTCGGCACCGAGCGCCACGAGAGCCGCCGCATCGACAATCAGCTGCGCGGCCGCTCCGGCCGTCAGGGCGATCCGGGCCTCAGCCGCTTCTATCTGTCGCTCGACGACGACCTGCTGCGCATCTTCGGCCCGCAGACGATGTTCTCGCGCCTGCTCAACAAGAACCTCGCCGACGGCGAGGCGATCGTGAGCCCATGGATCTCCAAGGCGATCGAGACCGCCCAGAAGAAGGTCGAGGCGCGCAACTACGACATCCGCAAGCAAGTGGTCGAATATGACGACGTCATGAACGACCAGCGCAAGGTGATCTACGAGCAGCGCGCCGACATCATGGACGCCGAGACGGTCGGCGACGTCGTCGAGGACATGCGCGCCGAGACGGTCAATTCGATCGTCGGCGAGGCCTGCCCGCCCAATTCCTACCCCGAGCAATGGGATATCGACCTGCTCAAGGAACGGGTCGAGCAGGTGTTCGGCCTGGCGCCGCCGATCGACGAGTGGATGAAGGAGGAAGCGGTCGACCCGGAAATGTTCGTCGCGCGCATCCAGGCGGCGGCGGACGAGCAGATCGCGACCAAGGCCGGCGAGCTGTCACCCGAGACCTGGGTGCAGATCGAGAAAAGCTTCCTGCTCCAGAGCCTCGATCATCACTGGAAGGAGCATCTCTCGATGCTCGACGCGCTCAGGCAGGTCGTTCACCTCCGCGCCTACGCCCAGAAGAAGCCGATCGACGAATATAAGCACGAGGCGTTCGCGATGTTCGAGCGGATGCTGTCGATCATCCGCGAGGACGTGACCGGCACGCTCGCCCGCGCCCGCTTCCAGATGACGCCGGCCGATCTGCCGCCGATGCCGGACTTCCTCACCACCCATATCGATCCCTTCTCGGGCGAGGACGACACGGTCGATATCGACGCCGGCACCGGCGCGGTGCTCTCGCGCCTGCCGCCGCTCGCCGCGCCGCGGCCGGAAATGCCGCAAGGCGTGCTCGGCGGCGACGTGCCGGCGCCGGAAAGCCGCAACGCGCCATGCCCCTGCGGATCGGGGAAGAAGTACAAGCATTGCCACGGCCAGGCCGGGTAGCCGGCACACCGGAACTCAGCGCGCCAGCCGTCCGCTATAGGGGAGAAGCGGGCAGGACAATGCGTCAGAAATTGGCGGTCAGCGACAACACGATGGTAGGGGCGACGATCTCCCTTGCTGCTCCAGCGGATATCGCTTCGGCCGCGGACAGGTCCGTATCCACATAAGTCACACCGAGCGTCAGCCCGCGCCAAACAAGGTCGGCGCCGAACTGCCATTCGAGGTAGTCGCCAGTGGGGCTCAGCGGCGTGTTGCCGTGGGAGCGGCCGGCATGAGCCCTCAGCGTCATCGGCGTGGCCGGAAGCGCGACGGCGAGGTCCGCCGCCGCATAGAAGTTGCTGTTGCCACCGAGCGCATCCTGTGCCGGCGCGAAGGCGAGGGAAAACTTTGCGTTCGCGGGGCCGAAGCTGTGGCTGTAACTCGCATAGGGTTCGAAAAACTCGAAATCGCCGCCCGACGAGCCGGGATAGGCATAATAAAGCAGGCCGACATCAAGCGTGCCGCCGGCGAGCGGGTGGCGGACGCCGGCATAGAGGTCGAGCTCCAGGTTGGAGCCGCCCAGTTCGCCGAAACCGTCCAGCGTTGAGGCCCAGAAGCTGAGATAGGCGCCTGATCGGTGGCGCGCCGTCGCTGTGCCTTGAACGGCGGCATGGCCGTCGGAGAGCGAGATGCCCCGGAACCTATAGTCGGAGACGAGGGTCGCGGCGCCCTCGAACGACAAGGCGCGTGGCGGCCGCATTTCCTGCGCGAGTGCGGTCGCCGGCAGCAGCAGGCCGGCCATACCCAGTAGCCAAAGGCGCATCAGATCTCGACCTGGCTGCCCAGCTCGACGACGCGGTTAGTGGGGAGCTTGAAGAACTCCATCGCGGATTCGGAGCTCTTCATCATCCAGCCGAACAGATGCTCGCGCCACAGCGCCATGCCGGGCCGTTTCGAGGCGATCAGCTTCTGCCGGCCGAGATAGAAGCTGGTCCGCATCATCTCGAAACGCGGTCCGCAACCATCGAGCGCGGCGAGAGCGCGCGGCACGTCCGGCTCCTCCATGAAGCCGTAGCGCAGCACGATCCGGTAGAAGCCCTCGCCGAAATCCTCGATTTGCGCGCGCTCGGCTTCGGCGACCTCGGGCACGTCCTGGACATCGACCGTGAGAATCACGACGCGCTCGTGCAGCACCTGGTTGTGCTTGATGTTGTGCAGCAGCGCGGACGGGATCGAAGTGGCCGTCGCCGACATGAACACCGAAGTGCCCGAGACGCGATGCAGCGTGCCCGCCGCCGACTTGATGAACACCGGCAGGGGCATTGCGCTTTCCTCGAGCCGCCGGCGCAGCAGTCGCCGGCCGGTCGCCCACGTGGTCAGCACGGTGAAGATCGCCGCCGCCGCGACCAGCGGGAACCAGCCGCCGTCGGGGATCTTGGTGATGTTCGACGCGAAATAGGCGCCGTCGACGAGCAGGAAGAGCCCGATCGTCGCCCCCGCGAGCCAGCGGTTCCAACGCCACAGGCCGAAGACGAGGAATCCGAGCATGATTGTCGTGATCAGCATGGTGCCGGTCACGGCGATGCCATAGGCGGAGGCCAGGCGGGTCGATTCCTGAAAGCCCAATACCAGCAAGATCACCGCCGCGAGCAAGGCCCAGTTGACGATGGGGATGTAGATCTGCCCGGCCGCCTTCTCGCTGGTGTGAAGAGTCCTGAGGCGCGGCAGGAAGCCGAGCTGGACCGCCTGGTGGGTCACCGAGAAAGCGCCGGAGATCACCGCCTGGCTGGCGATGATCGTCGCCATGGTCGCGATACCGACCAATGGCAGCCGCGCCCATTCCGGAGCCATCAGGTAGAAGGGGTTGGCTACCGCCTCGGGCGTTTCGAGCAGCAGCGCGCCCTGGCCCATATAGTTGAGCATCAGGCAGGGGTATACGAGGGTCAGCCAGGACAGGCCGATCGCGCGGCGGCCGAAATGGCCCATATCCGCGTAGAGCGTCTCGGCGCCCGTGACGGCGAGGAAGACCGAGCCCATGGCGAGGAAGGCGCGCGCCGGATCGTGGCCGAAGAAGGCGACGGCCCAATGCGGGCTGAGGATGCCGAGGATTTCGGGACGAGCGGCGATGTTGACGATGCCGAGCACCGCCAAGGTCGCGAAATAGACCAGCACGATCGGGCCGAATATCCGGCCAACGCGGGCCGTGCCCCGC
Source organism: Sphingosinicella sp. (assembly GCF_052388015.1). Lineage (GTDB taxonomy): Bacteria > Pseudomonadota > Alphaproteobacteria > Sphingomonadales > Sphingomonadaceae > Allosphingosinicella. The sequence goes on along the minus strand of NZ_JBQTIN010000159.1, from coordinate 18,532 downwards.
GCCTGGACGAGGAACAGGCCGATCAGGATGAAGATCGCGATCGGGATGACGAGCGGCTGCAGCCGCACCTCGACGATGGTCAGCCCCTCGACCGCCGACAGGACCGAGATCGCCGGCGTGATCATCGCATCGCCGTAAAACAGGCAGGTTGCGAGCACCCCGAGCAGGACGAGGCTGCCGGTCCATTTGCGCCCCTCGAGATTACGGGCGATCAGCGACAAGAGGGCGAAGGAGCCGCCTTCGCCCTTATTGTCGGCGCGCATGGCGATGAAGACATATTTGAACGTGACGATCAGCATCAGCGACCAGAAGATCAGGCTGAGCACGCCGAAGATGTGGAGCGGATCGACCTCCAGCGGATGCGGACCGATGAAGCTCTCCTTCATCGCGTAGAGCGGCGAGGTACCGATATCGCCATAGACGACGCCGATCGCGCCCAGCATCAGGGCGGGAAGCGAATGCTTATGCGGTTGGTTCGACTCGCCGGCGGACGCGGCGACGGGTTGTGCAGCACTGGCCATGGCGGCGCGATGTGCGGTTCGACCGCATAAAGATTCCATGTGGATTAAGGCCGGGGCGCCTTAAGAAAAGCGGTCGATCCGCCTCCGGACACTCGACGCGGGCGATCGGCGGTATCAGTTAGCGGCCATGTCCGACGCCGCCAGCCCCCGATCCGCCGCCGCCCAGCTGCGCGGCTATGCCGAAGCCTTGCTCATGGTCGCAGCGTCGACTCTGCTCGGCCTCGCGCTCGCGCCGACTTGGGGGAACTCGGCCGTCGATCTCTTGTACCTGCCGGCGGTTATCGCCACGGCGGTGCTCGCGGGTTTCGGCCCCGCGCTCTTCGCCGCGCTGCTCGCTGCGCTGGCCTACAACTTCTTTTTCACCGCGCCACACTTCACGTTCCGGATCGACAACGCGAACGACGTTGTCACCGTCGTCGTCCTGTTCGCGGTCGCGGCCGTGACCAGTCAGCTTGCCGCCTCGGTCCGCCGGCAGGCCCGGATCGCGCAGGCCCATGCGGCGCGGAATGCGACCATCGCCGGACTCGCGCGCCGGTTGCTGAGCTGCACGAACGAAGGCGAAATCGGGGAGGTAAGCACGCGGCAGCTGGCCGAGCTGTTCGACTGCAATGCCGTGCTAATTGGCGGCGCGCCCCCGCCTCGCATGCTGGCGAGCGCCCCGGCGCCGATGCGGCTGGCGGCCAGCGACATCGCCGTCGCGGCGCTGGTGCTGGACAGCGGTGAGCGCGCCGGTCGGTTCGTCGAACGCTCCGTCCCGACCGAGTGGCAGTTCCATCCGGTGAAATCGGAGAATGCGACCATTGCGGCGATCGCGCTTGCCCGCGACGACGGTACGCCGCCGATCCGATCGGACCAGTTGCCGCTGCTCGACAATCTGCTGGATCAGGTGGCACTCGCCCTGCAGCGCGGACGCCTGGAAGAAGAGGTCAGGGAGTTCGCCCGCATCCGCGAACGCGACCAGGTCCGCTCCGTCCTGCTCTCAACCATCGGGCAGGATCTGAAGCCGAGGCTGCAAGCCATCGGCAGCGCCGTGAGCGCGCTCAGGCGGAGCGGGTCGGCAGACAAGGCTCTGGTTTCGACGGTCGGCTCCGAAGCGTCGAAACTCGATCGATATCTGTCCAATCTGCTGGAGCTTGGACCGGAATCCGATCAGCGGCCGCTCCGCGCCGGGGACGTCACGATCGACCTTCTCCGGCGGACCGTGATGCGGGGCGGGGAGAACGTCCATCTGACGCCAAAGCAATATGGCGTCCTGGCCGAACTCGCGAAGCACCCCGGCCGGGTGCTCAGCCACGCGCACCTTCTGCGTACCGCTTGGGGCCCCGCCCAGGAGGGGCAGGTCGAATATCTTCGCGTGGCGGTTCGCGGACTGCGGCAGAAGCTCGAACGCGATCCCTCGCGGCCCCTGCTCATCGCCAACGAGCCGGCGGTCGGTTATCGGCTCAATGTTGGCTAGGTTCAATGTCCGCAACGGATCGAAGCGGACATGTGAGGCTAAATAATGGCTCCCCGGGACGGATTCGAACCATCGACCAACCGGTTAACAGCCGGTTGCTCTACCGCTGAGCTACCGGGGAGCAGCCTTTCGGCGAGGCGCGCCTATAGCAAGCCGCGCCGGATTCGCAACCCGCGGTTAGACCGCGAACTGCTCGGTGGTGATGCGTTCGTCGAGGGCATGCTCGGGGTCGAAGAGGAGAGTGAGCGTGTCGGTGCGGTCGACCGCGACCTCGACCGAGGCGACGTCGCGGACCTCGAACTGGTCGGCGACGGCCGAGACCGGCCTTTTCTTCGGATCGAGCACCCTGAAGGCGATCGAGACATTGTCCGGCACCAGCGCCCCGCGCCAGCGGCGCGGCCGGAACGGGCTGATCGGGGTCAGCGCCATCAGCTTCGAATTGAGCGGCAGGATCGGCCCCAGGGCGGAGAGATTGTAGGCGGTCGAGCCGGCCGGCGTCGCGACCAGCACGCCGTCGCAGACCAGCTCCGGCATCACCACCCGGCCGTTGACCGACACCTCGATCCAGGCCGTCTGGCGCGTCTCGCGCAGCAGCGACACCTCGTTGATCGCATGGTAGCGCGCGACCTCGCCCGCCATCGTCGTCGCGGTCATCTCCAGCGGCGCGACGGTGAACGCCTTGGCCCGCGCGATCCGCTCGATCAGCCCGTCGATCCGCCACTCGTTCATCAGGAAGCCGACCGTGCCGCGGTTCATTCCGAACACCGGGCAGACCTTGCCGCGGTTGAGCATCGTGTGGAGCGTGTGCAGCATATAGCCGTCGCCGCCCAGGGCGATGATCAGCTCGGCCTCTTCAAGCGCGACGAAATCGTAGCGCTGCCGCAGCATCGCCTCGGCCGCCAGCGCCGCCTCGGCGTTCGAGGCGAGCAGGGCCATGGGCTTGGGCAGGACGATGTCCATCGGCCCGATAGAGCCTGCACGGTCGCTTTCGTCAATCGGGGCGAACCACCTTGGCAGCCATGTGGCGCGGCAGCGCCGGGACCATTAGAGCCTCGCTTGTCGGGGCTCTAATGGTCCCTTCGTTGCGGTTGGCCCTCGGTTTCTGAACTGCTAGACCGACGTGATCGTTGGCGCGGCGCGCCCCACTGTTGCGGTTGGCCCTCGGTTTCTGAACTGCTAGACCATGCGGCGGCAAGTGGACCAGCGACCATAAGTTGCGGTTGGCCCTCGGTTTCTGAACTGCTAGACCGGGACTCGCACCGGGCGCACCTTCACTGTCGTTGCGGTTGGCCCTCGGTTTCTGAACTGCTAGACCGTCGGGCTCGATGAGACGGTCGATCCCGCCGTTGCGGTTGGCCCTCGGTTTCTGAACTGCTAGACCTCGGGTATTGCGGGTTGTGGGTCAGGATGCGTTGCGGTTGGCCCTCGGTTTCTGAACTGCTAGACCATCGACCGTTCGTAATCCACGTCGCCGTGCGTTGCGGTTGGCCCTCGGTTTCTGAACTGCTAGACCGGATGCGTCGATAACCTGCTGAGAGACAACAGGGAATCGGTGCATCCGGCTGGTGCCTTCCGCCGGACAAAATCAGAACATCGCGAGCTGATCGGGATTCTTGCGCGGCTTCTTTCGCCGCTGGCTCGAGAATCGGATGATATTCTCATACTGCCGGTCGGTGAAGGTGAGGACATGGATCTCGCCTTTTTCCGGCAGGTTGCGCTCGATCCGTTTTAGGTGCGAATCGAAGCTCTCCTTGCCGTTGCAGAACCGAGCATAGACCGAAAACTGGCTCATTTCGAAGCCCTGGTCGAGCAGGAATTCACGAAACTTCGTTGCCTCGCGCATCTGCTTTTTCGTGCCGACCGGTAGGTCGAACATCACGAAAATCCACATCAGGCGATAGCCGCTGAGAAAGCCATTGTCGGTCGCGCTCACGCCTCGGCTTGATCGTCGAGGCGGGCGAGCGCCGCCCATTCCATCGGCGTCGGCGGGTCGAACAAGGCGAGCTCGGCGCGCCCGGTCTCGAACGCCTTGGCGAGCGACTGCGCCAGCCGCTGCGCCGCCACTGAGACCGGCGAGGCTTCGCCGGCAATCCTCAGGTCGAGGGCGATCAACCGCGCGAAGCGGCGTTTGAGCGGCGGGTCGAGCGCGTCGATCCCTTCCTCGATCATCGCCGCAACCAGGGCGTCGACCAGCGGCCGGAACGGCTCGACCAAGTCGTCGGCGAGCGCGAACGCGTTGCCGCGATTGCTGTGCTGGATTCCGATCGTGGGATGCAGGCCGGCGGCGACGACGGCGCGGGCGCAGGTGGCGCGCATCACGGTATAGCCGTAGTTGAGCAAGGCGTTGGCGCCGAGCGCGGCACGGTCGCGGCGGAAGTCCTTGCCCATCAGGGCTGGCCAATAACGCCGCGCCGCCTGCGCCTCGACATTGTCCGGATCGCCCGATTTCACCCGCCGCGCGATGAGCTGGAAGCCGGCCGCGCCGGGCGCGCCGCGCGCGTCGAGCAGCGAACCCTGCATCGCGATCTTGGCCTGGACGATGCGCCGCCAGAGCTGCTTCTCCAGCGGCCGCGAGGCGCCCCACTGCGCCTGCATCCGCGCGTTCTGGGCATGATGCCCCTCCAGCGGCAAAGTCACCGCGATCGGATTATGGTTGGGCCCGCAAAAGACGATCGGCGCGCCGCGCTCGGCCAGCCGGGCGACGAGGCTGCCGCTCCAGGTCGCGCCATGAGCATGAACGATGACGGCATGCACGTCGTCCAGCGCGACCCGGCCGATCTCCGCGCCATCCTCCTCGACGATCAGGAAGCCGCGATGAGTGGAAAGATGCCGGCCATCGGTCGCGATATCGACGAACCGGTCCATGCCCCCGTCCCCGATCTATTCGCGCGGGCCGGGATCGAAGACGCGGCCGAGTGGGTCGACCCGGACCTGGCGGGCCTTGAGCTTCTTCAGGCCGCCGCCCGATGAGTAGATATATTTGAACGGATCGACTTCCGAGGGGGAGGCGTCCCGCGCTTTCAGCGCGCCGCCTTCGTTGCCCGGCGCGAGCGCGATGGCGCCGATGGTCGAAAATTTCACGACCCGGACGATCTCCGGCGCGCCGCCGTCGCGCTCGATCGCGATCATGTCGTTCTGTCTCAGGGACAGCATTTTCTTGGCGGCGGGGTGGGGGCGTCGGTCGCCAGCATCGGGCTGGTGCGCATCGAACATCGACACGATATCGTGGGTCCACTTGCCGTTCGGCAGGCGCCAGACGTCATAGCGCGCGTTCGCGTCGCCCTTGTAAGCCTTGTAGGCGCGCCCGTTCTTGTCGCGGATCGGAATGACGTTGAGCGGCTCGCGCACCCGCACCCGGCGAACGCCATGTGCGTTGGAGAAGTCGGCGAGCACCTTATCATAATCCTTGCCGGTCCGCCCCGCGGTCGCGCGATAGAGCGCGTCGCGCAGCGCGCCGTCGGCGATGCGGATCGGATCGGTCAGATCGGCCGGCTTGAGGCTCGTCAGCGGAACGCGATGGACGACGATTGGCGTCTTGCCGTCGGCGGCGGTTTCGCCGGTGAAGCCATAGGCCGTGTCGTTATGCAGCCGCCCGGCCGTCACATCACGCTGCTTCGACGGCCGGCCCTTGCGGCCATGATCGGGCTTGTGGCTGACGGTGACGCGCCCGAGCTTCTCACCCAGCTCGTCGCGGAAGCTCTCCCACGGTTGCGGCAGCTTCTCGAACAGCCGGTCCAGATCCTTGTCCTCCGCCCGCCCGGCCGCGCGCGAGATCTCCTGCATCCGCCCGCGCGTGGTCACCGCCGTCACCGCCGCGTCGATGGCGTGATGACGATGGTCGAGCCGGTTCTTGGGCGCGTTGCTATGTTCGTTCTCGACGAAATTGTGATCGGGCAGCAGGCTGTTCAACCCCCACAGGCGGCGCAGCATCGCCGTCATCCGGCCGGGGATCACATAGACGCTGCCCTCGTCCTTGTCGGCGTAGAGGCTGGACAAATAGCGGCCGGCGAGGCGCGAGAGATATTGCGTGTCAGTGAGCTGGCGGGCGAGGAAGCCGCCATCCTTCTCCACCCGGGCCATGGCGTCGGGGCCGAAGCGCCATTGCTTGGATTTGTGCAGCCGCGCGACCTGGGCGCTGATCGTCTCCCAGCGCTCCTCGTCATGGCCCCATTTCTCAAAAGGCGTTTTGTTGCCCTTGGCGCGATTGCAGTTTCGGTGAGCGACGACCTTGTTGCCGGCACTGTCGTCCAACGAGCGCGAATAAGGGATGATGTGGTCGATGTCGGCCTCGCCGGTGAACAGCGCCCTGATGCCAATGACCCCGCCGCAATAGGGGCAGCGACGATCGAGCACCTCGCCCGGATTGACCTCCTCCCACATCCGCAATAGCATCCGGTTGGCGCCGGAGTCGGGGAAGCCTTCCTCCTCCAGCTTCCTGGACCGGGCGATCGCCGCCGCCGTGTCCTGGCGGATGCGCTTGTTGTGCGCCTCCTTGTCCTTCTCGTTGAGCTTCAGCTCGCGCGCCAGCTCGACGACGATCTGGTCTGGACGGCCGTGGACCTTGATAATCGCGTTGACCAATTTCTCGACCTGACGGAGTCCGATGTGGACGGTCGGGTTGGTGATCTTGCCCCAGCGCTTCTCGGGCGGATCATCCGGATGCTGCGTACCGGGCGGAATATCGCGGGTCAGCAGCTCGCCATAATAAGGAAGCTGGGGCAGGATTTCCCCGGTGCGGTCGTCGCTATGATGCCAGCCGGCGCGGCGCATCGCCTCGTCATAAGTAATGACCTCCTTCTTCAGCTCGTCGAGAATCCGCGCCGTCGCGGTCAGCCCGAGCCGGCCGTAAAGTTCGGGCAGGCGCGCGCGCGCCGCCTCCTCGGCATGGTCGTCGTCCAGCCCACAATCCTTGGTAAGGAAGGCGTAGAGGATTTCGGGATTCTCCTCCGCCATGATCCGCTCGACGATCACCCATTGCTGGTCGCGATCGAGATGTGCCCATTTGTCGCCAAAGCGCTTCGGGTCTTTCATGACGGCGCGCACTTCATCGCCAGCCAAATGGGTCCGGGTTTCGCTCGCCTTGTTGAAGCTCTGGCCAGAGTCGAGCTTCAGTTCGCTCGCAAGCTTCTTGAACGTAATCTCCCGTTTCTCGCGAAGCATTTTGACGAGACGGTCCCGTTCGTCCAACTTCAGCTTCCGGTTCGCCTCTCCTGGCGTCGTGACCTCAAGCTGATTGACCTCCTCGTAGAGCCGGCGCTCCTGGAACAAAGGGTGCGCCTTCGCCAGCCGCCTTTCGGAATGGACGAAGGTGCAGACGCCAACCTCCTGCTCCTTCAACGGCCGCTGAAAGAACAGGATGCGGCGCAGCGCGGCGCGCGCGGTGTCGGTCATCAGGGCAGGATGGTGCCTGGCCTGCACCTCCCAGATGCGCTCGAACTCATATTCGACATGGCGGCGCTGGGGGTAAAAGTCATAGTCTTGGTTCTCGCCGCCCATTCGAACGCGCGCCGCTTCGCCCTTCGCAAGGCGCTGCGACAGGAATTGCCCGAGCGTGTCCGCGCCCGATTCCGCCATCGCCTGATCAAGCGCCCGAGCACCTTCGGCGATCTTGCCGTCCTCATTGTCCTTGGCCTTGCGATCGGCCTTGCGGTTCGACTTGAAGCCGCGCCGCTGATTGAGGTGGAAGAGGGCGCGGCCGATCTCATAGGGATGGAGGCGCTCGTCGAGCGCGCGGACGCGGAGAGCATAGGGGTCGCGCTCGGCGACCAGCTTCGCATCGTCGGCATCCGCAGGCATCAACTTGTGCTCCACCAGCGCGCTCAGGAAGGCCGAGCGCCGTCCGAGATAGCGATCACGGCGACGACGCGCTCCGCGTGCCAATCGGCGCTTTTCAGCTAAGGGCGCGCCAACACTTCCACTCTTGGGAGGTTCGCGACCATCACTGAAAATTCGCACGCCGATATCGACAATTCGGCTTTCGTCCTCGGTCAGGCACCAGCCAATGCTGTTCGTGCCGATATCGAGTCCTAGTCTGCGCATTTCCGCCTCCCGCAGGGCATCTTGGGGGCAGGCGACCGGCGAGGCAATTGACTTCGTCTCCGCTTCGGCTAGATTTGTCCCGTTCAGAAACCGCAGGGCCAGCTGTTAACAAGCAGCTTGACTGCACCAAATAAGGGCGGGGCTACGGCCCCGCCTTTTTGCCGCTCACCGCGCTGTGCCAGGCCGGGAGGGCCCGGCGGCGCGGCGATTGGCGTGGGCGGGCGCTTGCGGCTAGACCGGCGCCAGATGGCCGCGCCGCTCTTCATCCTTTCCTTCCGGCACCGCGACGAGCTGGGCCGGCTCGCCGAGCGCGGCGGATGGCGGGCGATCGCGGCGCGGCGCGCGGACGATGCCGAGGCGCGCTTCGCGGGCTCGGGCGCCAGCGTGGCGGTCGTCGACGCGCGCGGCGCGCTGGACGAGGGGCTGGAGGCGGTGCGCGCGCTCGCCGACGCGGCCGAGGCGAACGGCGCGGCCTTGCTCGTCATGGTCTCGCGCAACGACGGCGTGGCGCTCGATCGCTTCCACCGTCTCGGCGCGACCCATTTCCTGGTCAGCCCGATCGCCGAGGCCGAGTTCCTGCACGCGCTGGCCTTTGCCAGCCGCCATGCCGAGCGCGTCGGCGCGCCGGGAATGCCGGTGGCGCGGCCCGGCGGCGATGACCTTCCCTCCTGGCGCTGGGAACCGGGCGGCCGCGACGTGGAACTGAGTCCGGCGCTGGCGGCGAAGGCCGGGCTGGAGGCCAATGGGCCGCGGCGGATCGGGGTGCGCGCGCTGATGCGCAAGCTGGGCCCGGAAGGGCGGCGCGCGGCGGTGGGCGCGGTCGGCCGGGCGCGGCAGACCGGCGCGGCGACCGCTTTCGCCCATGCCGATCCGGCGGCCGCGGGCGGACGGATCGCGCACCATGTCCGGGTCGGCGAGGGCGGCGAGATCGTCGGCCGCGCCGAGCAACTGGGCGCGGACGCGGCGGGCGAGCGACGCGATCCGCTCACCGGCCTCAAGGACCGGCGCGCCGCGCTTGCCTGGCTCGCCCGGGCCCTGGACGGAGCCGAGGGCGAGGGCGGGCCGATCGCGCTGCTGATCGGCCTCACCCGCTACGACGCGATCAACGAAGCCTTCGGCCGGGTGGTCGGCGACACCGTGCTGCAGGCCGTCGCCAAACGGATCGAGCGCCATTGCGACGCGGAAGGCGCGCGCGCCACGGTGGCGCGCATGGCCGGGGCGGAGTTCATCATCGTTCTCGCGCCGCCGGCCGACATCGCCCGCGCGCGGACGATGGCCCGGCTGCTCGTCGAGGCGCTCGCGCGGCCCTTCCTGTCCGGCGCGCACATGGTGACGGTCGCGGCGCGCGCGGGTCTCGCCGCCGCGAAACCCGGCGACGACGCGGGTGCGCTGCTGCGCCGGGCGAGCGCCGCGCTGGCCGACGCCAAGCTGCCCGACAGCGCCCCGGTCCGTTCGCTCGATGCCGTGGACGAGAGCGACCTGATCCGCGCCGATCAGCTCTCGATCGATCTGCGCCGCGCGCTCGACCGCGACGAGATCGAGATCCGCTTCCAGCCCCAGGTCTCGGTCACCGACGGCCGCATCGTCGGCGTCGAGGCGCTGGCCCGCTGGCGGCATCCGGATCATGGCGAGCTGGGGGCGGAGACATTGTTCTCGATCGCCGAGCGCTCCGATTATCTCGCCCAGCTTTCCGATCATATCCACCGCCGCGCCATCGCCGCGGCGGCTTCATGGCCGGCGGTGCTCGGCGATCTGCGCCTGGCGGTGAACATCACCGCGGCGGACATCGTCCAGCCCGGTTTCTCCGCCACGTTCCTCGACCGCGTCGCCGACGCCGGCTTCGAGCCGGGGCGGGTGACGGTGGAGGTGACGGAAAGCGGCCTGATCGAGAATCTGCAGGGCGCCGCGGCGTTGCTGGCCGAGCTGCGCGCGGGGGGCTTGCGCGTCGCGATCGACGATTTCGGCACCGGCTATTCGAGCCTCGCTTATTTGAAGGCGTTGCCGCTCGATTACCTCAAGATCGACCGCAAGCTCTCGCAGGATATCGCGGGGTCCAGCCGCGACCGCGTCGTGGTGCGCGGCGTGATCGAAATGGCGCGCTCGCTCGGCCTCGACGTGATCGCCGAAGGGGTGGAGACGGAGGAACAGCTTGAGCGCCTCGCCGAGGCCGGCTGCACGCTTTACCAGGGGTTCCTTTGCTCTCCGCCGGTGACGGCGGAGGAGTTGGTGGCGCTGGTGAGCTGAGCGCGGCGACGGCTGTTTTGGGTGGAAAGCGGCTCATCTCCTGAGGGTGGAAAGCGGACGCTAGCTATGGAAGAGTTTGGCCGTGACTATCGACGTTCAAGCGCGGCCATACAGCAAGGTTGAGCGGGCGCTGCTGCTCGTTACTCGAGTGCTCACAACGACATTCTTGACCGCTTTAGCGGGAGGGATTGAGAACTGGGCTTACGAGCGCTTCTTCGCCCCAGACCTGTACGCAGCCGGTCCTCCGCTCGTACGGGCTGTTTGGACCCTTGCGTTCACCTTCCCCTTCATTCTGGTCGGACTGCTTATCCTTGGCCTGCCCGCCACGCATGTGCTGCGTCGATTGCGAGCGGAGAGAGCCATCTCGTACGCCGCGACTGGGGCGGTGACTGGCGTGCTCTGGGGGGGTGGCTGATTGGCTTTCAGACAACCTACGGACTTGCCGTCTCGGCCTTCTACGGCTGCACCTGCGCGCTCACTTGGTGGTGGTTGCGCCCAAGGGACTAGTGTCCGGTTTGGGTCGTGAGCTGCTAGGCGGTTGAAGGGTGGTTAGCTGGCCTCGATAATGCACGCTCGATAGCCGCTATCCAATCGGACCACATAGCGAGATCAATCGGCATCCCGTCACTGTCGAGCCGTTGAAGCCCACCCAGAAGAACTGCCAGATCGTCGGAAAGCCGACCTCCGCGCTCCCAATACGCCTCCAAGAACAGCCGCATCGCGTCGAAGGCCGTCGTTGCATCAAGCTGCGAATGGGGTGTGGCTTGGTCGTTCATCGCCCGGTTTTCGCATCCGGCGCGAATGTCCGCAATGGGTCGAAAGCGGTCAAGTCCCGCTTTCAGCGGGCTGCATTCGACAATGAACCAAACTGGTGAATTTATCTTGACATTTAATCCCAGATAGAACATATAGCGAACGATGGGCGGCAAGCGGCAGAGCTGGACGCGGGAACTGAGGGATGCGTTTCGCGACACGCTCGCCGAGACCTGCAACGTCAAGATGGCAGCGGCGGCGGCGGGAAAGACTCCGTCATGCTGTTATGCTCTGAAGCTCCGCGATCCCGAGTTCGCCGAGGAATGGCGGCTGGCGCTGGCCGTCGGCTACGGGCGGGTCGAGGAGCGGCTGATCCGAGACGCCTGCGGCGATGCCGAGGCGCGGATGGACAAATATGAGCGCGAGCAGGCGCTCAACCTGCTCAAGTTCCATCATGGCGAGGTCGGCCGCGCCCATGCCGGCGGGTCGCCTGTCGCGCGGGCAAGCGCGGATGAGACCGATACGGCCATCCTGAAAGCGCTCGCCGCGGTGAAGAAGCGGATCAAGGGGTAGGCATGGGCTTACCCGCTCACGTCATCCCAGCCCTTCGACTGCCTGCAAGGCAGGCGCTCAGGATAAACTTCAGCCAAAGGCTGAAGGCTGGGGTCCATACTGACACAGCATGGATGCCAGCCTTCGCTGGCATGACGGTGGAGTAGGTGAATCCGGTCCATCTGCTGGCAGGCGAGCCGGAGGAGGTGCAGCGCGCCGTTTTGAAGCGGCTGACCAAGCCGCAAAGGCGCGAGCTTCGGGAACGCTGGCTCGCCTGGGCGCATCCGGGGCAGGCGGCGCCCCCGGCCTTCGCCGGGGCAGGCCAAGGCGACTGGCGCGCGTGGCTGCTGATGGCCGGGCGCGGGTTCGGCAAGACGCGGGCCGGGGCCGAATGGGTGAGTGCGCTCGCTCGAGCGGACCCTTCGCTTCGCATCGCCCTGGTCGGCGGCACCAATGACGAGGTCAGGAAGGTGATGATCGAGGGCGAGAGCGGCCTGTTCGCGGTCGCGCGGCCGGACGAGCGCTTCGGCTATGCCGCGGTCGCCGGAACCTTGCGCTTCCCTTCCGGCGCGCTCGCGCAGGTCTATTCGAGCCGCAATCCTGAGAAATTGCGTGGGCCGCAGCACCATATCGCCTGGTGCGACGAGCTGGCGAAATGGGCGCGGCCGGACGAGACGTGGGACAATCTGATGCTCGGCCTAAGGCTTGGCGAGAGGCAGCACGCGGTGGTGACGACCACGCCGCGCGCGATCCCGCTGCTCGGTCGGATCATCGCCGACCCGGACACGGTGACGACGCGCGGCGGCACCGCGGACAACCCGCACCTTTCGGAGGCCTATCTGGCCGCGATGCAGCGTCTCTATGGCGGCACGCGGCGCGGGCGCCAGGAGCTGGAGGGCGAGCTGATCGACGATGTCGAAGGCGCACTGTGGACGCGGGCGCTGATCGAGGCGGCGCGAACCGAGACCGCGGAAGCCGATGCGATGGAGCGGATCGTGATCGGCGTCGATCCGCCGGCCGGCGTCGGCGAGCGCGCCGACGCCTGCGGCATCGTCGCGGCCGGGCGCTCGCGGGACGCCGACGGCGAGCCGGTGGCTTATGTGCTCGGCGACCGGACGATCAAGGGCGCCAGCCCCGAGCGCTGGGCGGCGGCCGTGGCGGCGGCGGCCGAGGAGTTCGGCGCCGACCGGGTGGTGGCCGAGGCGAACAATGGCGGCGCGATGGTCGCGAGCGTCCTGCGCGGCGCGCGGCGCTCGCTGCCGATCCGGCTCGTCCACGCCAGTCGCGGCAAGGCGGCGCGGGCCGAGCCGGTCGCCGCACTGTTCGAGAGCGGCCAGGCATGGTTCGCCGGCTCCTTTCCGGCGCTGGAGGATGAGCTGTGCGGGATCGTCGCCGGCGGCGGCTATGAAGGCCCGGGGCGTAGCCCCGACAGAGCGGACGCGATGGTCTGGGCGATGACCGACCTGATGCTCGCGGCTTCCCGCGCGCCTCGCGTGCTCGCGCTTTAGCCTAACGCGCGCGCAGCGGCGCGAGCCCGGCCATCCGGGTCGGCGGCGATGACAGGCTGGTCGGCGGGGCCAGGCGGACGCGGCGGTTGGCGAAGTCGATCGAGACGCGATCGAACAATCTGAGCGCGTCCATGCCGAGCAGGATCGCCGGCCGGTCCTCCAGATCGAGCAAAGCGAACAGCCGCACCTCGGAGAAGGCGATCGGCAGATCGTCGATATGGACGCCGCCGACCTGGAGGCGCCGCGCGACGCTATATTCGGCCGTGACGATGTCGCCGGTGACGCCGGTCAGCGTCACGATCCGCGTCTGGCCGAGCCGGCGGGCGCGCTCGAGCCGCCGCCTGAGCGCCGCGTTGCCGACGCTGATCTGGGAGCCGGTGTCGATGATGACCGTGATCCGCTGCCCGTCGAGATAGGCGTTGGTGAGCAGCATGCGGCCGGCCCGCGTGCGGCCGCGCACGACGATCTCGCCCGGCGCGTAACGATCGTCGTCGATATGGGAGTTGGTCAGCGTCAGCTCGCGGCGGGTGAAATCGAACGTCACCCGCTGCGAAATCAGGCTGTCGACGCCCAGCATGCCCTGCGCGCCGATATTATATTCGGCAAGCGCCGGCGCCTGGATGCCGCTCAGGGTGCGGCGGCCGACGCCGAGCTCGCCGATGTGGACGCTCGGCACGCGGCGCACATCCGAGACGCTGGCCAGCGTCACGTCGCCGGTCGAACTGAGACCGAGCGACCGGGCGAGCTCGCTGGAAATAACCGTCCGCTCCGCGCCGGTGTCGACGATGAAGCGATAGGGGCCGCGGCCGTCGATATTGACCGCCACCGTCATCCGCTCCCAGGCGTCGGGCGCATAGCCGATCGTCTCGGGGGTGCCGGCCTGGCCGCGGCTGCGCTCGATCAGGCTGCCCGTCTGCGCGCCCTGCTGCGCCACCGCCGGGGCGGCCAAAGCGGCGCCGGCGGCGAGCGAAAAGAGCAGATGTTTCATAAGCTTCGAGCCTCGCGCGGCCCGGCGGAATTGGAAGGCCGCGCCGGTGCACCTTACGCCTGTTGGCGCCCGCGTCCCAAGCCTTTCGACGAAGCATGTGGGACGTTCGACCTGAAATTGTCGACGTTCGGCGCTTCAGACGAGGATTTTGGCCAACCCGCGGGAGAGCTGGAGGGCGCCGTGGAGCCTCGCCGAGGATGTCGCCCACTCGCGGCTGAGCACCAATTTGCTGTCGGGACGCAGCCGCGCGACGCCCTTCAGCCGCTCGACATAGGCCAGCAGGCCGGGGAGGTCCGGGAAGCTGTCCTGATGGAAATGGACCAGGGCGCCCCGCGGCCCGACGTCCAGCTTCGCGACCATCGCCTGGCGGGCGTTCAATTTGATCTCGATGATCTTGAGCAGATTGTCGGTCTCGTCCGGCAGCGGGCCGAAGCGATCGATCAGCTCGGCGGCGAAGCCCTCGATCTCCGGCGCGCCGGAAAGCTCGTTGAGGCGGCGGTAGAGGCCCATGCGCAGGTCGAGGTCCGGCACATAGGCTTCCGGAATGAGGATCGGCGCGTCGACCGTGATCTGGGGCGAGAATGGCTCCGGCCGCGCCGCGAGCCCGTCCGCCTTGGCCTCCAGGATCGCGTCTTCCAGCATCGACTGGTAGAGTTCGAAGCCGACCTCCTTGATGTGGCCGGACTGCTCGTCGCCGAGCAGATTGCCGGCGCCGCGGATGTCGAGATCGTGCGTCGCGAGCTGGAAGCCGGCGCCGAGGCTGTCGAGACTGGCGAGGACCTTGAGGCGCTTGTCCGCCGTCTCGGTGGTCAGCCGGTCGGCCGGCGTGGTGAAGTAAGCATAGGCGCGCGTCTTCGCCCGGCCGACGCGGCCCCGGAGCTGGTAGAGCTGGGCGAGGCCGAAACGGTCGGCGCGATTGACGATGAGGGTGTTGGCGCTGGGGATATCGAGCCCGCTCTCGACGATCGTGGTTGAGAGCAGCACTTCATACCTCTTGTCGTAGAAGGCGCTGATCCGCTCCTCGACCTCGGTCGGCGCCATCTGGCCGTGGGCGACCACATAGCGCACTTCCGGTACTTCATTGCGCAGGAACTCCTCGATGTCGGGGAGATCCTTGATCCGGGGCACGACGAAGAAGCTCTGGCCGCCGCGATAATGCTCGCGCAGCAAGGCCTCGCGCACGACGACGGCGTCCCAGGGCGTGACATAGGTGCGCACCGCCAGCCGATCGACCGGAGGGGTCTGGATGACGCTGAGTTCGCGCAGGCCCGACATCGCCATCTGCAAGGTGCGCGGGATCGGCGTCGCGGTCAGCGTCAGCACGTGCACGTCGGCGCGCAGCGCCTTCAGCCGTTCCTTGTGGGTGACGCCGAAGCGCTGCTCCTCGTCGACGATGACGAGGCCGAGATTCCGGAACTCCACGCTCTTCGCCAGCACGGCATGGGTGCCGATCACGATGTCGATCCTGCCCGCGGCAAGACCTTCCCTGGTCGCCTTGGCCTCGCCGGCGGGGACGAGGCGCGACAGCCGGCCGATCTCGATCGGAAAGCCCTGGAAGCGCTCCTTGAACGTGTTGAAATGCTGGCGCGCGAGGAGGGTGGTGGGCGCGACCAGCGCCACCTGCAGCCCGGCCATGGCGGCGATGAAGGCGGCGCGCAAAGCAACCTCCGTCTTGCCGAAGCCGACATCGCCGCAGACCAGCCGGTCCATCGGCTTGCCGGCGGCGAGATCGCCGATCACGTCGCCGATCGCCCGGTCCTGGTCGTCGGTCTCCTCATAAGGGAAGCGATCGGCGAAGGCGGCGAAGCCGGTGTCGGGCTCCGCCACCGCGCCGGGGCGCAGCGCCCGCTCGGCCGCGACCTTGATGAGCTCGCCGGCGATCTCGCGGATGCGCTCCTTCATCCGCGACTTGCGCCGCTGCCACGCCTCGCCGCCCAGCCGGTCGAGCGCCACGCCCTCGCTCTCGCCGCCGTAGCGGGAGAGGATTCCGATATTCTCGACCGGGACGTAGAGCTTGTCGCCGCCGGCATAGACCAGAGCCGCGCAATCGTGCGGCGTGCGCTGGACCGGGATCTGGGTCAGGCCCTCGTAGCGGCCGATGCCATGGTCGGCATGGACGACGAGGTCGCCGGGCGTGAGCGTCGCCAGCTCGTCGAGGAAGGCCTGGCTCGACTTCTTGCGGCGGCGGCGCACCAGCCGGTCGCCGAGCATGTCCTGCTCGGTGAGCAAGGCGACGTCGCCGCTGGTGAAGCCGTGATCGAGCTGGATGACGGCGAGAGAGACAGAACCTCCCCTCCCGCTTGCGGGAGGGGCTGGGGGTGGGCCTGATGAGTCCGTAGCTCGCCTGCCGGCTCGCCCCACCCCTTGATCCCCTCCCGCTTGCGGGAGGGGAGAAGATGTGCCCAGCGCCTCCTGCCAGGTTTCGGCCTCCGTGACCGCCGTCAGCCCATGCTCGGCGAGCAGGCCCTTCAGACGCTCGCGCGAGCCCGGCGAATAGCTGGCGAGCACGACCTTGCGGCCGAGCCGGCGCTGCTCGGTGACATAAGCGACCACCGCCTCATAGACATTGGCACCCCGCGCCCGCTCCGGCGCGAAATCGCGCGGCGGATCGACCGCGAAGTCGAGCACCGCCGCGCTTTCCGGCTCATGGAACGGCGTGGTGCGGTGGATAGGCCGCTCCGCGACGAAGCCCTCCCATTCGTCGCGCGCGATATAGAGCGTGTCCGGCGACAGCGGCCGATAGCTGCCCGCCTCCTTGCTCTGCGCGCGGACGCGATTGTCGTGATAGTCGGCGACCGCTTCGAACCGCGCCTCGACCGCGCCGTCGTCGCCGGCGTCGCGGACGATCAGATCGTCCTCGCCGAGATGATCGAACAGGGTCGCCAGCCGCTCCTCGAACAAGGGCAGCCAGTGATCGAGCCCCGCGATCCGCCGGCCATCCGACACCGCCTGATAGAGCGGATCGCCGGTCGCGTTGGCGCCGAACAATTCGCGATAGCGGCCGCGGAACCGCCTGATGCTGTCCTCGTCGAGCAATGTCTCGGAGGCGGGCAGCAGGGTGAAGCCCCCGATCCGGTCGATGCTGCGCTGGCTGGCCGGATCGAAGCGGCGCACGCTCTCGATCTCGTCGCCGAAGAAATCGAGCCGGAGCGCCTGTTCCTCGCCCGATGGGAAGAGATCGACCAGCCCGCCACGCACCGCGAACTCGCCGGGGTCGCGCACCGTCTCGGTCCGCGCATAGCCGTTGGCCGACAACAGCATCGCCAGCCGGTCGCGGTCGATCCGCTCGCCGGGCGCGAGGCGGGCGACGAGCTGGCGGATCCGGAACGGCGTCAGCACCCGCTGCAGCGCCGCGTTGACGGTGGTGACGAGCAACTGCGGCTTTTCGGCCTCGCGCTGCAGGGTGTGAAGCGTCGCCAGCCGTTCCGACGTGCTGCGCAGCGATGGCGAGGAGCGGTCGTAGGGCAGACAGTCCCAGGCCGGGAAGGCGAGCGTCTCGAGCTCCGGCGCGAAATAATGGGCCGAATCGACCAGCGCTCGCATCGCCGCCTCGTCCGGCATGATGAGGACCGCGCGTGCCGTGGCGGCGCGCGCGAGATCGGCCGCCAGCCAGGGCTGGAAGCCGGCCGGTACGCCCGCCAGCGTCAGCGGCGACCCGGCCGTCATGATGCTGCCAAGGCTGGGGCTCAAGAACCCTCTCCCTTGAGGGAGAGGGCAGGGTGAGGGTGTCGGGCGTTCGTCGTTGTCCGATGACGCCGAACCCCCTCACCCCAACCCTCTCCCCACCGGGGAGAGGGGGTCACGCTCTCGCGCATTGCTATCACTTCCATATCTTCACAAAATCAACCGCTTGCAGGCGGTTCATCATTTCGCCTTGCAAGCACGTCGGGGCGGCGGTGGTTCCCGTCGCCCAGGCGATGATGTCCACATCCTGCTCGTCGAGAAACGCCTCGAACCAGGCCATCTCCTTTTCGTGCCAGCGGTCGTGCCAACGATCGAAATAGCCGCCCACCAGCATGTCGGCCTCGCGCGTCCCGCGATGCCAGGCACGGAAGCGGAGGCGTTTGAGGCGGGCTTCGGCGTCCATGTTTCCCCAAGCGAAAAAGGCCGCGCCGGTGAATCCGGGCGGCTGACATTGAGGTGGCATGTAGTCACGCCACTCCCGTCATTCCAGCGAAAGCTGGAATCCATGCAGAGCCAGAATGGACCCCATTGAGAGGTCGCCCTGTCCCCCGGACAGGGCTGCGGATGTCCGGGGGACATCCGCGCCTCTTCAATTTCGCTGGGGTGACGGGGAAATGGGGTGCCGGTAAGCATCAGTCATGCGGCCCGAACTCCTCAACTCCCTGTTCGCGGAAATCGAGACGCTGAAGGGCGTCGGGCCGACGCTCGCCAAGCCATTGCACAAGCTGGGGCTGGAGCGGGTGGTCGATGCGCTGTTCCACCTGCCCACGGGGTGCATCGACCGCAA
>NZ_JBQTIN010000158.1:0-8177 GCF_052388015.1 Sphingosinicella sp. | reverse complement strand
CGTCGACCTGTCGCAGCGTCGCGCGAACAATGTGGCGACCTATCTCGAGGGCCGCGGCGTGCCGCGGGCTTCGATCTCCACCGAGGCGTTCGGCGAGAGCCGGCCGCTGGTCGAGACCGCCGATGGTGTCCGCGAGCCGCAGAACCGGCGCGTGGAAATCACCATGGGTCCGGGATCGGGCTGGTAAGCCAGACATCCGCCGCCCCGGCGGCGGATCGTCGAAAGACTCGGGGTCGGCCTTCGGGCCGGCCCCTTTCTTTTGCGCGTCCGATCTGCTGAAATCGCTGTCCGGTCGGAAGCCGCTTTGTTAGAGCGCTCGCGCGAACAGCCGGGGAAGCGTGCATGCGGATCGCGATCATCGGAACCGGCTATGTCGGCCTGGTTTCCGGGGCCTGCTTTTCCGACTTCGGTCATGAGGTGACCTGCGTTGACAAAGACGCCGGGAAGATCGACGCGCTCGAACGGGGCGTGATGCCGATCTTCGAGCCCGGCCTCGACAGCCTGGTGGCGCGCAACGTGGCCGGCCGACGGCTCGCCTTCACCACCGACCTCGCGGCAGCGGTGGATGGCGCGGAAGCGATCTTCATCGCGGTCGGCACGCCGTCACGCCGCGGCGACGGCCATGCCGATCTCTCCTACGTTTATGACGCTGCGCGCGAGATCGCTGCGGCGCTTACCGGGCCAACGGTCATCGTGACCAAATCGACCGTGCCAGTCGGCACCGGCGACGAAGTCGAGCGGATCGTTCGCGAGACGGTGCCGGCCGCGCAGGCCTGGGTCGTGTCCAACCCTGAATTCCTGCGCGAAGGCGCGGCAATCGAGGACTTTAAGCATCCCGACCGGATCGTGATCGGCGCCGAGGACGAGCAGGCCGCGGCGGCGATGCGCGAGGTCTATCGCCCGCTCTACCTCAACAAGGCGCCACTGCTGATCACCTCGCGGCGCACCGCCGAGCTGATCAAATATGCCGCCAACGCCTTCCTGGCGACCAAGATCACCTTCATCAACGAGATGGCGGATCTGTGCGAAGCGGTTGGCGGCGACGTTCAGGATGTCGCGCAGGGAATCGGGCTCGACCGGCGGATCGGCGCGAAGTTCCTTCACGCCGGGCCCGGCTATGGCGGCTCCTGCTTCCCCAAGGACACGCTGGCGCTGCTCAAGACGGCGGAAGACGCCGCCGCGCCGCTCCGGATCGTCGAGGCGGTTGTGAAGGTCAATGACGCGCGCAAGCGGGCGATGGGCCGCAAGGTGATCCAGGCGCT
The DNA here is from genome assembly GCF_052388015.1 of Sphingosinicella sp. GTDB lineage: Bacteria > Pseudomonadota > Alphaproteobacteria > Sphingomonadales > Sphingomonadaceae > Allosphingosinicella. Next base: position 6,915 of record NZ_JBQTIN010000158.1, on the reverse strand, counting down.
CGGCGGCGAGGCGCGCGGACGCACGGTCGCTCTGCTCGGCCTCACCTTCAAGCCGAACACCGACGACATGCGCGATGCGCCGTCGATCGCGATCGTCCAGGCGCTTGAAGATGCCGGCGTCAAGGTGCGCGGCTACGATCCGGAAGGAACGGAGCAGGCGCGGCCGTTGATGCCCAACGTCGAGCTGTTCGACGACCCTTATGCGGCCGCGGACGGCGCAGACGCGGTCGTGCTGGTCACGGAATGGGACGTGCTGCGGGCGCTCGATCTGGAGCGGATCGCGGCCGGGATGCGCGAACCGATCCTGGTCGACCTCAGGAACATCTATCCGCCCGGGGAGGCGGAGGAAGCCGGCTTGCGCTGGCACGGCGTCGGGCGGCCCGGAAGGGCGGGCTGAGGCCTCACCCGCCTTCACCGCTTGCTTACTCCTGTCGGCTATGACGCCGTTCGATGAACGCCGAGCGCAAGATTGCCGCCGCGACACGACACGCGGTTTCGCGAGCCGTGGCCGATCCGCGGCCGGCGTCCGCCGTGAGCAGCGGCGTCGGCTTCGCCGGGCTTGCCGGGCTGGCGATCTGGACGGCCATTGCCTGGGCCTATGGGATGCGCGGGCCGCTTGCCGCGATGGTCGCGCTCATCGCCTGCGCCGTGCCGATGCTCGCCTGGTCGCTGATCGTCGACAAGGTTCACCGCAACCCGACGACTGGAGTCGACTGGGGCGGCACGCCGCGCCCGCTTTCCGAGACGCTCGACATCAGCCTCGCGAAGATTGCAGGCTTGTGGGCGATCTGGGCCGCGATCGGTGCGCTCTACTGCCTCTGCCGCTGGTACTGGAGCGGGGCCTATCTCTTTTCAATGCAGGTATTGGGCGTGGCGTCCGTGCCGATGCTCGTCCTCTCCATACCCTATGTCATTTGGCTCGACCGACGGATGGTGGAGCCGAAGGACGGTGCCTGGCATTTCGGCCAGTGGCTGATCGGCCGCTCCGATCTTGCCGACAGGGAAACCATCTATGAGTTCCTGCGGCAATGGACGATCAAGGGGTTCTTCCTTGCCTTCATGATCTCGATTGTACCGGGCAACTGGCAAGCGATGATCGGTTCCGAATGGACCTGGATCAGCGCCGGCCCGGCCAACCTCGCCGGCTGGCTGATCGCCGCGATGTTCATGATCGACGTCGTGTTCGCGACCGTCGGCTATGCACTGACGATGAAGCCGCTCGACGGCCATATCCGCGGTGCGAATCCCTATGCAGCGGGCTGGACCGCCGCCCTGATCTGCTATCCGCCGTTCATCATGATGGGTCCGGGCGGGCCGCTGGATTATCACCGCGGCACGCATGGCGATGCCGGCTGGGCCTTCTGGCTTGCCGATTATCCGGCGCTGCTGTGGATCTTCGGCGCGTGGCTCGTTTTTCTCACCGCCGTCTACGCCTGGGCGACGGTCGCGTTCGGCTTCCGCTTCTCGAACCTCACCCATCGCGGCATCCTGACCCACGGGCCTTATGCCTGGACCAAGCATCCGGCCTATGTTTCGAAGAATCTCTTCTGGTGGTTCGCGGTGCTGCCGTTCCTGGCGGCGACCGGCAACCCGGTCGACATGGTTCGCAACAGCTTCGTCCTCGCGGTGGTCAGCGGCGTCTATTACTGGCGCGCGCGGACCGAAGAGCGGCACCTGATGGCCGATCCCGCCTATCAGGACTATGCCGCATGGATGGCGCGCAACGCACCGCTGTCGCGGCTGACAGGCTGGCTCAGGCGGCGATGGGACCGCCCGCAAGAGGCGGTCCCCGCCGAATAGCTACTGGCTGACCCAGAGCCGGTAGCCGCCGGTCGAGCCCTGGCCGAACGAGGTCACCCGGATGATATAATCGCCAGCTTCGCCGGCCTCGAAAACGAGCAGCGAGTTGAGGCCGACGCCGTTATCGTCATCCTGGTTGAGAATGGCGGGCGGTTCGCTGTCGCGACCCTCGACGCTGATGACCTGGACCATCGTGTCGAAGGCGGCGGAGTTGACGATGATATAGCGCGACTGACCGGCCTCGAAACGAACGAGATAGTCGTCATAGTGCCGTTCCTCGCTGACCGAATCGGTCGCGGCGAGATCACCGTCCCAGCGCAGCCAGGTGCCGGTCACTGGCGTCGGCGTGCCGGGCGTCGTGATCGGCGGCGGCGCCGGCGCCAACGTCGCGGCCCGCGCCACATAGGCGCCACGGCCATCCGTCGAATAGCCGTAGACGCGCAGCATATAATTGCCGCTCTCGCTCGGCGTGAAATTGATCCGTGGATTCAGGCCGGCGCTGTCGTCATTCTCGGCCAGCACTTCCTCCTGGCCGGCGCGGCGAAGCTGCGCGACCGGATCGAAGGCCTCGGAATCGATCGAGATCCGATAGCGCTGGCCGGCTTCCAGCCGCAGCGCGTGATCGTCATAGCGATTGCCCTCCGGCAGCTGCCGGTCGCTGTCCTCCAGCGCGCCCTCCGTCGACCAGGGCACGGGCTGGGCCAGCACAGGCGAGCCGAACGCCGTCAGGGCCGCAACCGCGGCCGCACTCATCAAACCGATACGCATGACTTTTCCCCACCAGAGGCCGTCGAATCGCGGCCGCATCAATGTACTGATCGTAGATGAACCGTGCAATAACAGCGATGAACTGTTTTACGCGGTGGCGAAGCGATCGGTGGCTCGAACCAGCGCATCCAACACGCCTGGCTCGGTAAAGAGGTGACCGCCGTCGGGGATGATGTTCAGCTCGGCTTCTGGCCAGGCGCGATGCAGATCCCAGGCGGTGACCGGGGGTGTGCACATATCATAGCGACCCTGAACGATGACGCCGGGAATGTCCCTGAGGCGGCCGGCGTTGGCGAGCAGCTGGCCTTCCTCCAGCCAGCCCTTGTTGGCCATATAGTGGTTCTCGATCCGGGCGATCGCGACGGCGAAATCGTCTTCGGTGAACTCGTCGATGACGTGCGGATCAGGAAGCAGGGTGACGGTTTCGGCTTCCCATTTGCTCCACGCCTTGGCGGCAGTGAGCCTCTCAACGGGATCCTCGCCGGTCAGGCGGCGCTGATAGGCGGTGACGAGGTCGCCGCGCTCGGCATCGGGAATGGGCGCGAGAAACTCACTCCACTTGTCCGGATAGACCTCCGACGCGCCGTAGCGGTAGAGCCAGTCGAGCTCGCTCTGCCGGAAGGTGAAGATGCCGCGCAGCACCAGCTCGGTGCAGCGCTCTGGATGGGTCTGGGCGTAAGCCAGCGCCAGCGTCGAGCCCCAGGAGCCGCCATAGACCATCCAGCGCTCGATCTCCGCCAGGTCGCGCAGCCGCTCGATATCGGCGACGAGATGCCAGGTCGTGTTCGCCTCGAGGCCGGCGTGCGGCGTCGAGCGGCCGCAACCGCGCTGATCGAACAGCAATATGTCGTAGCGGGCGGGATCGAACTGGCGGCGATGATTGGCGTTACTGCCGGCGCCGGGGCCGCCATGGAGGAAGACGACCGGCCTGGCGCCGGGCGTGCCGCAGCGCTCCCAGTAAAGTGTGTGGCCATCACCGACATCGAGCATGCCGGTCTGGTAGGGCTCGATTTCCGGATAGAGGCCGCGACGTTCGGTACTGGCCATCTTCATTTTTCCCTTGTCGTGAAATCGCCCGCGACGGCCAGCCACTGACTGATCGCGGCGAGCGCGGCGGTGTCGGCGCGCAGGATGCGCGGGCCGAGGGTGATCGCGCAAGCGGCCGGATGGGCGCGGATCAGGGCGCGCTCCTCATCGGTGAAGCCACCTTCGGGGCCGATCAGGATCGCGGCCGGGCCGGGGCGCGCCACCTCGATCATCGGCGCGCCGCCCGCCTCGTCGGCGAAATAAAGCGCCCGACCCTCGTACCAACTCTCTAGCGCCGTCTTGAGCCTTGCCGGCGCGTCGAGCCGGGGCAAAGCAGTGCGATCGCATTGCTCGGCCGCTTCGATCGCGTGCGCGCGCAGGCGATCGAGGTTGAGGCGATCGACCACGGTGCGAGCGGTGATCACCGGGATCAGCCGATCGACACCCAGCTCCGTCGCCTTTTCTACCAGCCAGTCGATGCGGCCGCGCTTGATCGGCGCGAAGAGCAGCCAGAGATCGGGAACGCGCTCGCGCTCGCGCAGATGCTCGCCGACCGCGAGCATGACGCTCCTGCGCCCCGCTTCCGCGACCGTCGCCAGCCATTCCCCAGTCTCGTCGTCGAACACTTTGGCCTGATCGCCGGCCCGCAGGCGCAGGACATTGGCGAGATAATTGGCGGGGCCTCCCGACAGCGCGATATGCGTGCCGGCTTTCAAGGGCTCCGGCACGTAAAGGCGCGGCAGGCTTGCGTGTGGCCAGGCGGGCGTGGCGGGCATCGCCCGGCTCTATCAGCCGCCTCGCGTGAAGGGGAGGGCGGCGCGCCCTTCATTTTCGTCGGCCGCAGTGCCACATCCGCAGCATGGCGAGCGCAACTCCCGGTCAGGTGGAGCAGGTCCACCCGCTTGTGCGGCGGGTGCTGGCCGCCAATCCCTCGCCTTTCACCTATACCGGCACGCAGACCTATATCGTCGGCCGGGGCGAGGTGGCGGTGATCGATCCGGGTCCGGACCTGGCCGAGCATGTCGAGGCGATCCTCGCCGCGACAGCGGGCGAACGGATCGCCGCCATCGCCTGCACCCACACCCATCGCGACCATAGTCCGGCGAGCCGGGCGCTCGCGGCGGCGAGCGGCGCGCCGATCATCGGCTGCGCGCCGCTGGCGATCGCCGATGACGGTCCGCGCGCCGACGCCGCCTTCGATTTCGACTATGCGCCGGACCGGGTGTTGGCCGATGGCGAACGGATCGAGGGCGACGGCTGGGCGCTTGAGGCGGTGGCGACGCCCGGCCATACCTCCAATCATCTCTGCTTTGCGCTGGCCGGCGAGGGCGACGACACGCGAAGTGCCCTCTTCACCGGCGATCATGTGATGGGCTGGTCGACGACGGTGATCGCGCCGCCGGACGGCGACATGACCGCTTATTTCTCCAGCCTCGACAAGCTCCTCGCCCGCGACGACAGCATCTATTTCCCGGCTCACGGCCCGGCGGTGGAGACGCCGGCGAGCCATGTCCGGGCGCTGATCGCGCACCGCCGGATGCGAGAGAAGCAGATCCTGACCAGGCTGGGCGAAGGCAAGCGCGAAATCCCGGCGATGGTCGCCGAGATGTATACCGATATCGATCCGCGCCTGCATGGGGCGGCTGGACGGTCGGTGCTCGCTCATTTGCGCGATCTGGAGCGACGCGGGCTGGTGCTGCAGGAGGACGAGGCATGGACCTTGGCCGCCTGAAGCCATTCGCCTGGCCGGCCGGTGCCGCGGCGGCGCTGCTCGCGGGCTTCGCGCTGGGCTTGCTGCTCCGCTCGCCGGCGGAACCGCTCGCGCCAAACCCGGAAGCGATCGCCGCGACGGCCTTGCTGTCGGTCCGGGAGCAGGGGCGGATCGCGGCCCATTCCGCCCGCTTCGTCGCGATCGCCCGCGCGCGGCGCGGCGGCCTTGTCACCGCCGAGCGCAGCCTGATCGTGCCCGGCGACGTCGTCTATGAAGTCGACCTCGCCCGGCTGAGCCGGGAGCGGCTCGCCTGGGATGCGGCGACCGCCACGCTCACCGTCACCCTGCCGCCGATCGAGGTGAACGGCCCGCGGATCGACTGGGCTGAGGCGCGGGCCGAAGGCGATGGCGGCATCCTCGTCGCCCTCGCCGGCGGCGAGAGCGAGATGGACGCGGCGAACCGCCAGAACGCGCAGGCCGATCTGCTCCGGCAGGCGCGCGAGGAGGCGCCGCTCAGGACCGCGCGCGACGCAGCGATGCGGCTGGTCGCGCGTTCCTTCGCCATGCCGCTCCGCGCGGCCGGGATTGACGCCAGCGTCGCGGTAAGGTTCGTGGACCCGGCCGGCGAGGAGCAGGCGAGCTATCTGGATCGCCGCCATCCGATCGAGGATGCGGTGAGGAGACGGTGAGATGAACGCCCCCCATGTCAGCCTGAAGGGCCTCGACCTTCGCGCCGAGATCGACCGGCTGCGCCGCGAGCGCGAGGCGGTCGTTCTCGCCCATTACTACCAGACCCCGGAAATCCAGGACCTCGCCGATTTCGTCGGCGACAGCCTCGATCTCTCCCGCAAGGCGCAAGCGACCGACGCCAGGGTGATCGCCTTTTGCGGCGTGCGCTTCATGGCCGAGACGGCGAAAATCCTGTCGCCAGACAAGATCGTCGTGCTCCCCGACATGAACGCCGGGTGCAGCCTGGAGGATAGCTGCCCGCCCGAGCAGTTCGCGGCGTTCCGCGCGGCCCACCCGGACCATGTCGCGCTCACCTACATCAACAGCTCGGCCGAGGTGAAGGCGCTCAGCGACATCATCGTCACCAGCTCGTCCGCGGAGGTTATTCTCCAGCAAATCCCCAGGGAGCAGAAAATCATCTTCGGCCCCGACAAGCATCTCGGCGGCTATCTGGCGCGGCGGACTGGGCGGGAGATGCTGCTCTGGCCGGGCGCCTGCATCGTCCACGAGGCCTTCTCGGAGACCGAGCTCGTCAAGCTCAAGCAGCAGCATCCGGGGGCGCCGGTGCTCGCCCATCCGGAATGCCCGCCGCACATCCTTGATCATGCCGATTATGTCGGCGCGACCTCCGGCATCCTCCGCCACGTGCTGGAGAGCGGCAAGGACAAGTTCATCATCGCGACCGAGCCGCACATCATCCACCAGATGGAGAAGTCGGCACCGGGCAAGACCTTCATCGGCGCGCCTGGGGCGGACGGGAACTGCAACTGCAACATGTGCCCCTACATGGCGCTGAACACGCTGGAGAAGCTCTACGTGTCGCTCCGCGACCTCCAGCCGCGGATCGAGATCGAGGAAGGGCTGCGGCTCCGCGCCAAGAA
>NZ_JBQTIN010000157.1:0-2926 GCF_052388015.1 Sphingosinicella sp. | reverse complement strand
CGATCGACGATCTTGGCGTTGCGCTCGACGTCGCCCGCCGCGGCGGCGGCGTGGCGCTGGCGCGTTCGTGGCTGGTGCAGGACGACCTCAAGGCCGGGCGGCTCGTCCGCCTGTTCGACGACCAGGTCAGCGCCGAATATTCCTACTGGGCGGTCTGGAGCGGCGGCTCGGCGCGGCGCGCGCTGATCGCCTCCTTCGTCGAGTGGCTGGCGCCTTTGTTCGCGGTCAGCGCACCTTCAGCATGATCTTTCCGACATGTTCGCCCGCTTCCATCCGGTGATGCGCTTCAGCCGCTTCCGCCAACGGATAGACGCGGTCGATCACAGGTTTCAGCCGTCCTTCCATGACCAAGGGCCAGACCTCGCGTCCGATCTCTTCGGCGAGCAGAGTCTTGAAGCCGACGGAGCGCGGGCGGAGCGTCGAGCCGGTGAGCGTGAGGCGGCGCTGCATGATCTGGGCGATGTTGATCTCGGCCCCCACGCCGCCCTGGACGGCGATCGAGACGTGGCGGCCGTCCTCCGCCAGGCATTGCAGGTTGCGCGGCAGATAGTCGCCGCCGACCATGTCGAGGACGATCGCGACGCCATGGCCGTCGGTCATCGCCCGCAGCTCGGCGACGAAATCCTGCGTGCGATAATTGACCGCCCGCTTGGCGCCGAGCGCCTCGGCCCGGCGGCACTTCTCGTCGCTGCCGCAGGTGACGACGGTCTCGACCCCGAACAATTGGCCGAGCGCGATCGCCATCGTGCCAATGCCGCTGGTGCCGCCATGGACCAGCGCCGTCTCCCCGTCGCGCGCGTGGCCGCGCTCGAACAGATTGTGCCAGACCGTAAACAGGGTCTCGGGCAGAGCCGCCGCCTCGACCATGTCGAGCCCGTCGGGCACGGGCAGGCAATGGCCGGCGGGCGCGAGCGCATATTCGGCATAGCCGCCGCCGGCGAGCAAGGCGCAGACCCTGTCGCCGATCGCGAACCGACTCCCTTCGCCCGCCGCGACCACCCTGCCCGCGACTTCGAGGCCCGGAATCGACGGCGCGCCCGGCGGCGGCGGATAGAGCCCGCGCCGCTGCAGCACGTCCGGCCGGTTCACGCCGGCCGCGGCGACCTCGATCAGCACCTCGCCGTCGCCGGGCGTCGGCACCGGCCGCCGTACAAGGGCCAGCACCTCCGGATCGCCCGGCCCCTCGGGGTCGATCGCCAGCATGTCCGGCGCGCCCATCTCCGCTGTTCCCCCGCCCAATTGGTCGCGGGTTTATTGACTTGGGCGCCGCAACGGTCAACGATTCGCCTCATGGACCTCGACGAGCTGTTTCCGGACAAGCCTGACGATCCGCTCAAGCTGCTGACGAAGCAGGACCTCGACCCGTTGTCGGTCGACGAGCTGCACGACCGGATCGCGGTGCTGGAGGCGGAGATCGCGCGGGTAAAGGCGAAGCTCGACGCCTCGGTCAGCTTCCGCGCCAGCGCCGAGGATCTGTTCAAGCGATGACCCGCGCCCGCCCCGCGAATATGCGAACTTTTCGCGGGCCATGGTTGATGAACCTTAACCAAGTTCCGACATTAAGCGTGAAGCGGCCCGCGGGTGTCCTCGCGGGCGCACAGGAGTAACAAATGCCGTCCTTCGCCCGTGAACTCGAACAGACGCTCCACAACGCCCTCGCCGAGGCGAGCAGCCGGCATCACGAATATGCGACGCTGGAGCATTTGCTCCTCGCGCTGGTCGACGATGTTCACGCCGGCCGCGTGATGGAAGCCTGCGGCGTCGATACCGGAGAGCTCAAGGACCAGATGCGCGACTATCTCGACCGCGAGCTCGAGGCGCTGAAGGTCCAGACCGACACCGATCCGGCGCCGACCAGCGGCTTCCAGCGCGTCGTCCAGCGCGCCATCCTCCACGTCCAGTCATCGGGCCGCGACGAGGTGACCGGCGCGAACGTGCTGGTCGCGCTCTTTTCCGAGCGCGAGAGCTATGCCGTCTATTTCCTCCAGCAGCAGGACATGAGCCGGCTAGACGCGGTCACCTATATCTCGCACGGCGTCGGCAAGGGCGAGAGCGCCGCCGAGCCGGAGACGCCGAAGGGCGCCGAGGAGGCGAAGCCGGACGAGGGCAAGAAGAAGCCCGAATCCGCCCTCAAGCAGTTCACCGTCAACCTCAACGAGAAGGCGCAGGAAGGCCGGGTCGATCCGCTGATCGGGCGCGGGCCGGAGGTCGACCGCACCGTCCAGATCCTCTGCCGCCGCTCGAAGAACAACCCGCTCTATGTCGGCGATCCGGGCGTGGGCAAGACCGCGATCGCCGAGGGCCTGGCGCGCAAGATCGTCGAGGGCGACGTCCCCGAGGTGCTGAAGCCAGCGGTCATCTATTCGCTCGACATGGGCGCTTTGCTCGCGGGCACCCGCTATCGCGGCGATTTCGAGGAGCGGCTGAAGGCGGTCGTCAACGAGCTCGAAAAGCTGCCGGACGCGATCCTGTTCATCGACGAGATCCACACCGTGATCGGCGCCGGTGCCACGTCGGGCGGCGCGATGGACGCCTCGAACCTGCTGAAGCCGGCGCTTTCCAACGGCGCGATCCGCTGCATCGGCTCGACGACCTACAAGGAGTTCCGCAACCATTTCGAGAAGGACCGCGCCCTGCTTCGCCGGTTCCAGAAGATCGACGTCAACGAGCCGACGATCGAGGACACGGTGAAGATCCTCGCCGGCCTCAGGTCGGCGTTCGAGGAGCATCACAGCGTCAAATATACCCCGGACGCGATCAAGGCCGCGGTCGAGCTGTCGGCCCGCTACATTTCCGATCGCAAGCTCCCCGACAAGGCGATCGACGTGATCGACGAGGTCGGCGCGATGCAGATGCTCGTCGTCCCCTCCAAGCGCAAGAAGACGATCACGGTGAAGGAGATCGAGGCGGTCATCTCGACGATGGC
>NZ_JBQTIN010000156.1:0-30766 GCF_052388015.1 Sphingosinicella sp. | reverse complement strand
AGAAACAACACGCGGACCCTATAAACCCCGCCGCCTGACCGCCGCATTCTTTTCGCTCTTTCACGGGGAGCGCGCTGGCCCGGCCCGCGCGCTCCCTTCTTTTTGTGCAAAAGGAACCCGACCCATGGACCACAAACCCCGCCTGTTCGGCGACGACGCCACGATCCGCTCGATCGGCGAGCGCATGATCGCGTGCGCGCTTCCCAAACCCGAATGGACCCACGAGGCGCACCTTTCGACCTGCGCCTGGATCATCCTCGAACGGCCCGACATCACGCCCGAGCGCGATCTGCCGCGCCTCATCCGTCGCTACAATGAGAGCGTCGGCGGCGTGAACAGCGACAGCGAAGGCTATCACGAGACGATCACCCAGGTCATGATCCGCGCCGTCCGCGCCGCGCTGGCGCGAAACGAGGGGAGGGCGCTGGTCGAGCGCGTCAACGCGCTGCTGGAGGCGCCGGAGGGACGGCGGGACTGGCCGCTGCGTTTCTATTCGCGCGAGCTGCTCTTTTCGAAAGAGGCGCGGCTGAGGCGGGTGGAGCCGGACCGGGTCAGGCTCCCAAGCCTCGCCGCCTAGCGCCGCAGCGGCTTGCGCGGACAGCGGGCGATGTTCGCCGGATCGACCGGATCATGGTCAAGGCAATTGGCCGGCCCGCGGCCATAGCCTTCGGGATCGGCCGTCGGTCCGGCGTCGAGATCGCGCAGGCCGGTATGGCGTCGCCTGCTTCGCCGCCGCCGCGCGCCAGTGCCCGGCTGCGCGGCGGCGGGCCCGAGAACGATGAGCAGCGCGCCTCCGCCCATGCCGCCCGCCACGATTTGCAACAGGGACCGTCGATCGAGCCGCCGTCTCATCGGGCTTCCTCCCTGGTCTTGGCCGACGGAGAGATCATCTCCCGAAAGCCTTTCCGATGCAATCAGGGGATCTCGTTTCGGCGGGCCTCTGGACATGTGGCGTATTATTCTTATAATACACCTATGGAAAGGATGAGGCCATGTTAGACAATCCTGTGGCGAAGCGGACGGCGATCGCGGCGGGCATCGGCGCGCTGATCGCGATCCCGGTGCCGTTCGTCGGGCCGATCTTCGGTGCCGTCGTCGGCGGCGCCTACGGCTTCTTCACCGCGCCCCGCAACCGCGGCTGGTAGCCGCCGGCCGCGGCGTCAGTTCGAGTTGCCGGTATTGCCCGGCGGGCGCCGCCGGATATCGACGTCGACATCGATGCTGCGGGCCTCGTTGCGGAGCTCCTGACCGGCCCGGTTCAGCTCGGCCGCGGTGCTCTCCACGGCGTTGCCCAGCTGGTTGGTGGTGTTGGTGACGATCGTCTCGTCGAAGCCGATGGTGGTCTGGCCGTTGCGCGGGTCGTTCTGGACCGAACAACCGGCGACGAGCAGCAGCGGGGCGGCGATAAGGATGCGCATGGCGAGTCCTTCCTGTTTCCGTCGCTCAACGCATCCGCGCCCGTTTCGGTCCACGTCCGAATCCCGCTTGCGCCCCGGTGCAAGCGGGCAGAAAGTGCCGCCTCCGCGATGATCCTGGCGGCGACCGCCGGGGCGGGCCGAAGGAGGGGTCTATGCAATCGAGGAGCGCCTTGCTCGCGCTGAGCGCGTCCGTCCTGGTGGCGGGCTGCAGCGTGCAGGTCACGCCGATGAACAACATCGTCATCGGCGGCAATCAGACGAACGCGGCGGTGCCCGCACCGGCGCCGCAGAACAGCGCCGATGCGGCGCCGGTCGAAGGCGGGGCGCCAGTCGATCGCGCCTTCATCGTCGGCCGTTGGGGCATGGACGGCGACTGCGCAAACGCGCTGGACTTCCGCGAGGACGGCACCGTGCAGCCGAACAACGGCAGGTGGACGCTGGAGGGGAGCCAGTTGACGGTCGTCAATCAGAATGCGCCGACCGAGGTCAGCACTGTCACGCGCAGCGGCGACGACCGGATGACGGTCGCCGCCGGCGGGAACGCGATGAATTTCAGCCGCTGCCAATAGGCGTAGCGCAAAGGCGAAAGCGGGGCGGAAAACAGGTTCCCGCCCCGCACCTTTTCATTATTCGCCCTAAGGCGAAAGGCCGATCAGCAGCGCCGCCCGTTGCCGGCCCGATCGGAAGGATCGCTGTCGGTGCAGCTGCGACGACGACGGCGACGACCGCGGCCGTTTCCGACCGGATCGCCCGGATCGCGATCGGTGATGCCGCTGCGATAGCTGCGGCGGCGGCGACCACGGCCACCACCGACGGGATCGGAAGGATCGCGATCGGTGACGCCGGTGCGACGCCGGCCGCGCCCGCCACCGGCCGGATCATAAGGATCGCTGTCGGTTTGCGCCTGGGCTTGCGTCGCGCCCACGGTGATGGCGAGCGCGCCAGCCGCGGCGCCGCCGGCCACCCGGCCGAGGAACGAGCGCCGGGACAGTTTCCGAGTCTCACTCATACTTCATCTCCCCAGGGGTCGTTACGCACCCCAAATCACAGCATCGGCGAGAATGGCCGGCGGCGCAACCGGACATTTGACGGGGGCCGGACGGCGTGCGGCGCGCCTGCGATCCGTGCTAGGCTCCGGTCCGACTCGAAAGGGAGACGCAGGCATGCCGACGCTGAACGATCTGCTCGGGCAGGGCGGCAATATCGACGTCGGCGCGCTGGGCGCGCAGGCGGGGCTCGATCCGGATCAGGTGCGGCAGGGGATCGACGCGATCCTCGCGCGGATCGGCGGCGGCGAGAGCGGCGACGCGGCGGCGGCGGGTGCGGCGGCGGAGACGGGACTGTCGCTGGAATCGCTGCAGGCTCTGCTGCCGGCTTTGTCCGCGCAGCTCGGCGAGGGCGGCCTCGACGGGCTGATGGCCCAGCTGACCGGGCAAGGCGGCGTGCTCTCCGGCCTCGACCGGGACGGTGACGGCAACCCGATCAACGACATCGCCGGGATGGCGCGCGGGCTGTTCAACTAGCCTCCCCTCCAGCCCTTGCTGGAGGGGCCGGGGGTGGCTTTTCCTTGCTGAAGAAGCGGCTTTGCCGCCCCACCCCTTGATCCCTTCCCGGAAGGCCGGGAGGGGAGCGAGTCATTCGGGTTCGCTCTCCGGAAGCTGCGGCTGCTGCGGGGCCAGGCGGACCTTGAGGCAATTGCCCTGCGCGCCGGTCACCACGACCCGCGCGCCTTCGGGCGCGTCCGCGCCGCGCGCGGACCAGACGCCGTCGCCGACTTTCACCCGGCCCTCGCCGCCCACGATCGCCGTCACCACCGTCACCGTCTCGCCGATCAGGCGGGCGGCCCGATCGTTGAGCAGGGGGTCGTCGCTGCCGACCGGGTTGTTGGCATAATGGCGGCGGCCGCCCGCCACCGCGGCGATGGCGAGCAAGGCGAACAGACCGAGCTGGGCGGCGAGCGGGATCGGCATCAGCGCGACGGTGATGCCGGTCACCGCCGCCGCCGCCGCCATCCAGATCAGGAACACGCCGGGCGCGAAAATCTCGAAGATGGCGAGCAGGGCCGCGCTCGCCAGCCACCACCAATGCGCGTCGATGCCTGCCAGCTGGTCCATCACCGATCCTCGAACGGCCCGCGCCGCGCCTCAAGCTCGGCCGCTGCCTCGCGGTCGCGGCCGAGCACCTCCTTGGCGAGCTCGCCGATGCCGCCCAATGTCCCCATCAGCTGGGTCGCCTCGACCGGGAAGAGGATCGTCTTGGCATTGGGCGAGGTCGCGAACTGGCTGATCGCCTCGACATATTTCTGGGCGATGAAATAGTTGATCGCCTGGGCGTTGCCGCCCGCGATCGCCTGGCTGACGACCTGGGTGGCCTTGGCCTCGGCCTCGGCCTCGCGCTCGCGGGCCTCTGCATCGCGGAAGGCGGCTTCGCGGCGGCCCTCGGCCTCCAGGATCTGGCTCTGCTTCTGACCCTCCGCCTTGAGGATCGCGGAGGCGCGGCTGCCCTCGGCCTCGAGAATGTTGGCGCGCTTCTCGCGCTCCGCCTTCATCTGCCGGCCCATCGCGTTGACGATGTCGGCGGGCGGGCGGATGTCCTTGATCTCGACGCGCGTGATCTTGACGCCCCAGGATTCGGTCGCCTGATCCACCACCACCAGCAGCCGCGAGTTGATCTCGTCGCGTTTCGACAGCGTCTCGTCGAGGTCCATCGAGCCCATCACGGTGCGCAGGTTGGTCGTGGTGAGCTGCATGATGGCGAGATAGAGGTCGGAAACCTCATAAGCCGCCTTCGCGGCGTCGAGCACCTGGAAGAAGACGACGCCATCGGTCTGCACCATCGCGTTGTCCCGGGTGATGATCTCCTGGCCCGGAATGTCGAGCACCTGCTCCATCATGTTCACCTTGCGGCCGACCCGGTAGAAGAAGGCCGGGTAGAAATTGAGGCCGGGCGCGGCGACCTTGGTGAAGCGGCCGAAATGCTCGATCGTGTACTGATAGCCCTGGCGGACCATCTTCACGCTCGCGAACAGATAGAGAATGATGAACGCGACGACGATCATCACGATCATTTCCATGGCGATTCCTCCCGACGCTGCGCCTGATATCATGTAGAGAAAGCAACGCGTATCCAAGCGGAATCGGGAGGGCTCGCTCCATGGTGGTCAACGATCTTCACCTTTGTCGCTCCTTGCTCTTCCTGCCGGCCTCGAACCCGCGCGCGATCGAGAAGGCGCGGGAGCTGCCAGCCGACATGGTGATCCTCGACCTCGAGGATTCGGTGCGGACGGAGGACAAGGCAAAGGCGCGGACGGCCGCCGTCGAGGCCGTTTCCGCCTTTGAAGGGCGGCACGTCGCGGTCCGGATCAACGCGTTCGGCAGCGACCTGTTCGGCGCGGACGTGGTCGCCTTCCGCTATCTGAAGGAGGTCGGCATCGTCCTGCCGAAGGCGGAGGCGACGGCGCAGGTGCACGACGCCGGACGGCTCTTCTCGCACCATGTGCTGGCGATGATCGAGACGCCGGCCGGCGTCGCCAACGCGCGGGCGATCGCGGCCGAGACGGACGCGCTGATCGCCGGGACCAACGATCTGGGACTCGCGCTGGGCTTGCCGCCGGGCGGCGGGCGCGCGGGGCTGAGCTACAGCCTGCAGGCGATCGTGCTGGCGGCAAGGTTGCACGGCATCGCCGCGTTCGACGGCGTCTATAACGGGCTGGAGGATCTCGACGGGTTCGCCGCCGAATGCGACGAGGGGCGGACGTTCGGCTTCGACGGCAAGAGCGCGATCCATCCGAGCCAGCTCGCCACGATCAACCGCGCCTTCTCACCCTCCGAGGCGGAGATCGCTGCCGCGCGCCGGCTGGTCGCGGCCGAAACCGAGGGCGCGGAGCGGCACGAGGGGAGGATGGTCGAGGCGCTGCATGTGGCTCAGGCCAGGGCGCTGCTCGCCAAGGCGGAGCGGGGCCGCGAATCGCTTGCCAGCCGGGAGGCCGCTCCTTAAGCAGCCGCATGTTCACCCGCCTCGTCCGCGCCGCCGCGCCTTTCGCGCTTCTCCTCGCCGCACCCGCGCTCGGTCAGAGCGCCGACCCACCTGTCACGCCGGCCGACCTGCGCCGCCATATCGATCAGCTCGCCAGCGACGCCTTCCAAGGTCGTGCGCCGGCGACCGAGGGCGAGCGGCTGACCATCGCTTACATTTCCGAGCAGCTGCGCGCCCGCGGCGTCGAGCCGGCGGGAGAGAATGGCGGCTGGTTCCAGCCGGTGCGGCTGGTCGAGCGGGTGCCGGGCACGAACCGGACGAGCTGGACCGGCGCGCGCCGTCCCGTCCAGATCGCGGCGGACGAGCTGATCCTGCTCGGCCGCGAGGCGAGCGAGACGATCGCCAATGCGCCCGTGATTTTCGCCGGCCATGGCGCGCGGCTGCCCGACCGGGGCATCGACCAGCTCGCCGGCGCCAACTTCCAGGGCGCGGTGGCGCTGATCCTGCTCCAGGGGCCGCAGGGCGTACCGGGCTTCCCCTCGCTCGCCGAGCGGATGCGGACGCTGAGCGAGGCCGGCGCCGTCGCGGTGATCGCGATCGTCGACCAATCGGTGCCGTTCCCGGTCGTCGCGCGCACCTTCGCCCGCGGCACGACCCGGCTCGACTCGACCGCAGTGCCGCGCGTCGCCGGTGCGATGCCGCTTGCCGCCGCGCAGCGGCTGATCGCCGCCGCCGGGGGCAATCTGGAGCGGCTGCTCAACGATCAGCCTGGCTCCTCTTTCCGCTCGGTCGCGCTCAACGCCACCGCCTCGATCGAGGGGACGACGACGGTCCAGCGCTACACCAGCAACAATGTGATCGGCCGGCTGCGCGGCAGCGGATCGACCAATCAGAGCCTGCTCTACCTTGCCCATTGGGATCATTTCGGCACCTGCCGCCCGGAAGGCGAGGCGGACCGGATCTGCAACGGCGCGGTCGACAATGCGAGCGGAGTCGCCGCCCTGATCGAGATCGCCGGCCGCCTGTCGCGCCAGCCCCGTCCGGCGCGCGACATATTGTTCCTCGCCACCACGGCGGAGGAGACGGGCCTGCTCGGCGCCGAATATTTCGCCGCCCATCCGGTCGTGCCGGCGGCGTCGATCGCCGCCGCCGTGAACCTCGACACAATCGCCATCCATCCGGCGGGCGAGCCGGTGGCGGTGCTCGGCCGCGGCGTGCCGGCGCTCGACCGGGTGATCGACGAGACGGTGCGCGAAATGGGCCGCCGGCTCGACGGCGACGACGAGGCGAACGCTTTCGTCCAGCGCCAGGACGGCTGGAAGCTGACCCAGGTCGGCATCCCTTCGGTGATGGTCGGCGGTTCCTTCTCCAACATGGCGCTGCTCCAGGCCTTTCTCGGCGGCAACTATCACCAGCCCGCCGACCAGCCCGGGCCGACCCTGCAGCTCGATGGCGCGGCTGAGGACACAAGCCTGATGGTCGCGCTCGGGCGCCGGCTCGCCGATCCGGCGGTCTATCAGCGCCCCGCGCCCGCCGCGGCGGCGAGCAATTGAGGCGCGCGATGGACATTCCCCTCGGCCTCACCTTCGACGACGTCCTCCTCCGCCCGGCGGAATCCTCGGTGCTGCCGAGCCAGGCCGACACCCGCACCCGGGTAACGCGCGGCATCGCGCTCAACATCCCGATCCTCTCCTCGGCGATGGACACCGTGACCGAAGCGGACATGGCGATCGCCATGGCGCAATTGGGCGGCCTCGGCGTCCTCCACCGCAATCTCGAGATCGAGGAGCAGGCGGCGGCGGTGCGCGCGGTGAAGCGCTACGAGAGCGGCATGGTGGTCAACCCGATCACCATCCGCCCCGACCAGAATCTGGCCGAGGCGCGGGCCTTGATGGAGCGCCACAAGATTTCGGGCATTCCGGTGACCGAGGCGGGCGGACGGCTGGTCGGCATCGTCACCAATCGCGACGTGCGCTTCGCCGAGGATCCGCGCCAGCCGGTGTCCGAGCTGATGACGCACGAAAATCTCGTCACCGTCGGGCCCGGCGTCAGCCGCGACGAGGCGCGCCGCCTCCTCCACCAGCGGCGGATCGAGAAATTGCTCGTCATCGACGAGGACGGCCATTGCATCGGCCTGATCACCGTCAAGGACATCGAGAAGGCGGTCGCTTATCCGGACGCGACCAAGGACGAGGCGGGGCGGTTGCGGGTCGCGGCGGCAACCACCGTCGGCGACCAGGGCTTCGCGCGCAGCAAGGCGCTGATCGACGCCGAATGCGACCTGATCGTCATCGACACCGCGCACGGCCACAATCGCGACGTGGCGGCGGCGGTCGACCGGCTGAAGCGCGCGTCCAACAAAGTCCAGGTCGTCGCCGGCAATGTCGCGACGCGCGAGGCGACCAAGGCGCTGCTCGACGCCGGCGCGGACGCGATCAAGGTCGGCATCGGCCCGGGTTCGATCTGCACCACCCGGATCATCGCCGGCGTCGGCGTGCCGCAGCTCACCGCGATCATGGACGCCGCGGACGAAGCGGCGAAATCCGGCGCGCCGGTGATCGCCGACGGCGGCATCCGCGCCTCCGGCGATGTCGCCAAGGCACTGGCCGGCGGCGCTTCGGCGGTGATGATCGGCTCGCTGCTTGCGGGGACCGAGGAAGCACCGGGAGAAACCTTTCTTTATCAGGGGCGTGCCTATAAATCCTATCGCGGCATGGGAAGCGTGGGCGCGATGGCGCGCGGCTCCGCGGACCGTTATTTCCAGCAGGACATCAAGGACCAGCTGAAGCTGGTGCCGGAAGGGATCGAAGGCCAGGTCGCCTATAAGGGCCACGCCCGCGACGTGATCCATCAGCTGGTGGGTGGGGTGAAGGCGGCGATGGGCTATACCGGCGCGGCGACGATCGAAGCGCTGCAGCAGGCGCAATTCATCCGCATCACCAATGCGGGCCTGCGCGAAAGCCATGTCCACGATATCACCATTACCCGTGAGGCGCCCAACTACCCGTCGCGCTGACCCGGCGCGCTTGCATTCGCACCGATTATGGAGGAGCCTCTCGGCGGATCACGAGAGGAGGGCTGCGGTCATGGCTTACCAACCCGTTCGGATCGGCGCGGTGGCATCGGCGGTCGTCGCGGCCGGCCTCATCGCCGGCTGCAACCCAACCGTCGCGAGCCTGAGCTGCGACCGCATGGGCGAGGAGGCGAAGCAGACCTCGCAAAGCCAGCAATATAAGATCAACAGCATCACCAACCTGCGCGAAGTCTCGCGCACCGAGGCCGAGGCGCGCTGCCAGGGCAACGCCTCGTGGAGCGACAATACGACGACCGACATCTACATCCGCGCCTATCGGCAGGGCGAAAACACGATGGTCGCCTATTCGGCCACCGGGTTCGACGCCGCGGGCGCCGCGCAAAATGCCCAGGCGCCGCGACCGGCTGCGCCGCCGGCCCAAGGCACGCCCGGCTATGACCAGCCCGCTCCACCGCCGCAGCAGGGCCAGCAATAGCCGCTTTGCCATCCCGCGCGCGCCGGTGATGCGATGACTCCCGCCGCGCGCGTCCAGGCCGCGATCGAGTTGCTCGACGCCATCCTCGCCGCCGCGCGCGAGAGCGGGGCGGCGGCGGACGCGCTGATCGCGCGCTATTTCAAAACGAGACGCTATGCGGGATCGAAGGACCGGCGCGCCGTTCGCGATCTGGTCTATCGCGCCATCCGTCGCGCCGGCGAGCCGCCTGAATCCGGCCGGACGGCGATGCTCGGCCTCGCCGGCGACCAGCCTGATTTGCTGACCCTGTTCGACGGCTCGGCCCACGGACCCGCGCCGCCGCGAGCCGACGAGCAGGCTGCGCCGGCCGCGATCGCGCCGGCCTGGCTGCTGGACCGGCTCGATCCGCTGGTCGGGCCGGACGAGCGGGCCATCCTGCTCGATCGCGCGCCGCTGGACCTTCGCGCGAACAGGCTCAAAGGGACGCGCGACGCCGCGCTCGCGGCGCTGCCCGACGCCGCGCCGACACCGCATGCGCCGCTCGGCCTGCGCCTGCCGGAAGCCATGCGAGTGGAGGAAAGCGCGGCCTGGCGCGAGGGCCAGATCGAGGTGCAGGACGAAGGCAGTCAGCTCGTCTGTCTTGCCTGCGAAGCGCGGCCGGGTGAGCGGGTGGTCGACCTGTGCGCGGGGGCGGGCGGCAAGACGCTGGCGCTCGCCGCCGAGATGGCGAATCAGGGCGCGATCATCGCCGCCGACAGCGATCGCGGCCGCCTCCAGCGGCTGCCGCAACGCGCCCAGCGCGCGGGGGCCACGATCATCGAAAGCCGCCTGATCGATCCGGGTCAGGAGGCGGAAACGCTCGCCGATCTGGCCTGGCAGGGCGATCTCGTGCTGGTCGACGCGCCCTGCTCGGGCTCCGGCACCTGGCGGCGCAACCCAGAGACGCGCTGGCGGGCCACGCCGGAGCGTTTGGAAGGCCTCGTGGAGCTGCAGGCGCGGCTGCTCGACATCGCCGCCGGCCTGCTCAAGCCGGGCGGGCGGCTGGTCTATGCGGTCTGCTCCTTGCTCGCCGAGGAGGGCAGGGGTCAAGCGGCGGCGCTGACCGGCCGTTCATCGCTGGTTCCGGAAGAGATCGCCATCTCGGCCGGGCGCGCTGCCGGGAGCGGGCTGTTGCTCACCCCGGGCCATGACGGCACGGACGGCTTTTTCGTCGCGCGCTGGCGGCGGCCATGCTAGGCTTGCCGCCGAAGACCATGGAGTTCTGGATGCGCCTTACCCCCGTTGCTCTCACCCTGGCGATCGCGCTCGGCACGATGGCCAGCGCCGGTTTCGGCCAGCGCCCCGACGATGTCATCGACCAGCGCTCGATGGCCCTCGTCCAGGAGGCGCAGACGCAGTCCGCCGCCAGCCGCTACAACGAGGCGATCGACCTGCTCGAGTCCGCGCTCGCCGTCGACCCCCGCAACCGCGCCGCTTATATCGCGCTCGGCCGGGTCGCGCAGGCGCAGCGCCTGCCGGGCAAGGCGATCGGCTATTATGCCGACGCGCTGCAGATCGAGCCCAACGACCAGGCGGCGCTGGCGGCGCAGGGCGAGGCCTATGTCCAGCGCGGCGCGGTCGAGCGGGCGCGGGCGAACCTGACCCGGCTGCGCACCCTGTGCGGCCAGTCCTGCGCCAATGCCGATCAGCTCGCCGCCGCGATCACTCGCGGCCCGCCGCCCGAAGCGCTCGCCGCGCAACGGGTCGAGCCCGCGCCGCCGCCCGTCAATCCGCCGCGCCGCAACTAGGCGTCGAGCAACCGCGCCAAGGCGACGAAATCGCCGACGGCGAGCGTTTCGGCGCGCCGCTCTGGGTCGATGCCCAGCGCGGCCAGCGCCGCTTCCGCGCCCGTCACGCCGGCCAGCGAGCGGCGGAGCATCTTGCGGCGCTGGCCGAAGGCAGCGGCGGTGAGGCGCTCCAGCGTCGCGGAGCGGACGCCGGCGGGCGCTTCGCCAGGGATGATGTGGACGACCGCCGACATCACCTTGGGCGGCGGCGTGAAGGCGGAGCGGTGGACCTTCATCGCCAGCCGCGCCGTCGCGCGCCACTGGGCGAGCACCGCGAGCCGGCCGTAAGCGCCGCTCTCCGGCGCAGCGACGATCCGCTCGGCCACCTCGCGCTGGAACATCAACGTGAGCGACTTCCACCAGGGCGGCCAGGCCTCGCCGCCGAGCCAGCGCACCAGCAAGGCGGTGCCGACATTGTAGGGGAGATTGGCGACGATATGGGCCGGGCCGACAGTCGCCGCCTCGTCGATCGCCAGCGCGTCGGCCTGAAGGATCGTCAACTGTCCCGGGAAAGCCTCAGCCAGCTCGCTTAAGGGGGCGAGGCAGCGCCGGTCGCGCTCCACCGCGACGACCTCCGCGCCGGCGCGGAGCAAGGCGCGGGTGAGGCCGCCCGGGCCGGGGCCGACCTCGTAGACACGCTCGCGGCCGAGCGGGCCGGGGACGGCCGCGATCCGGTCGAGCAATTGCTCGTCGAGGATGAAGTTCTGGCCGAGCGCCTTGCTGGCGCTGAGACCGTGGCGAGCGATCACTTCTCGAAGGGGCGGCAGGCCGCCGGGGCGCAGCGGCGGCAGTTGCGGACTCACGCGGCGGCGAGGCGGGCGGCGCATTCTCCCGCAGCGCGGATCGCGGCGATCATCGCGCCCGGATCGGCGAGCCCTAAGCCGGCGATGTCGAAGGCGGTGCCGTGGTCCGGCGAGGTGCGGACGATCGGCAGGCCGAGCGTGACGTTGATCCCCTCTTCGAAATGGAGCGTCTTGAGCGGGATCAGACCCTGGTCGTGATACATGCAGAGCGCGAGATCATAGCCTTCGCGCCGCCGCGCGGCGAACATGATGTCCGGCGCATGAGGGCCGCTCGCCTCGATGCCTTCCTCGCGCAGCCGTTCGATCGCCGGCGCGATGATCTCGATCTCCTCGCGGCCCAGCGTCCCGTCCTCGCCGGCATGAGGGTTGAGGCCGGCGACCGCGAGGCGGGGGTTCTCGATGCCGAACTGGCGCTGGAGGCCGCGCGCCGCGGCGCGGCCCTTGGTGACGATCGTTTCGATGCTGAGCGCCGCCGGCACTTCGGCGAGCGGGATATGGGTGGTGACCGGCACGACCCTGAGGCTCGGCCCGGCCAGCATCATCGCGATCAGATCCCCGGAGACGCCGCAGCGCTCGGCGACGAACTCGGTCTGGCCGGGATGGGTGAACCCGACCGCATAGAGCCGGCTCTTCGACACCGGCCCGGTCACCAGGCCCGAAGCCGCGCCCATCTGGGCTAGCCCGACCGCCAACTCGAGCGCGTCGAGCGCGTTGCGCGCCTCCGCCAAGCCGGGGCTGCTCAGGGCGAGCGCAGAATCGGCGACGTCGATCACGGGCAAGGCCTGGTCGAACGCCGCGGCCGCACCGGCGGGATCGTCGACGATGGCCACCGGCCCGTCCCAGGCCTTCTTTACCGCGTCGACATCGCCGACTGCGAAGAACAGCGGAAGTGCCTCGGCCTGTCGCCGCTCCCAGCTCTTGGCGATCACCTCGGGGCCGATGCCGGCCGGATCGCCCAGCGAAACGGCGAGCGGCGCGATCATCGCGTCAGCGATAGTCGATCACCGCGTCGCGGCGGAGGTCGCGCAGAAAGCGCTGGGCGCGCATG
Organism: Sphingosinicella sp.; assembly: GCF_052388015.1. Lineage (GTDB taxonomy): Bacteria > Pseudomonadota > Alphaproteobacteria > Sphingomonadales > Sphingomonadaceae > Allosphingosinicella. Next base: position 18,208 of record NZ_JBQTIN010000156.1, on the reverse strand, counting down.
CCGACACGCTGCTCGAGCAGGCTATTCTGGATCGCCTCAGGATTGGGCGCGGCCACCGGAGGCGGCTCGTCGCGGCCGCAGACGATGAGAATGCTGACCCGCTCCTGCGAGCCGAACGGCGCGGTCGCCTGACCGACGCTGAGCGCCAGCAGCGGCTGCTGCAAGGGCGCAGGCAGATCGCGCACCCGCACCTGATCGTTGTTGACGAGCTCGGCGCCGATCGCCTGCGCTGCTGCCGCGGCGCCGCCGCAGCCGCCCATATTCTGGCTGCGCTCCTGGAGCTGGCTGGCGCGGGCCTGCGCCTGCTGCGACGTGGTGCCGGCGGGCAGCACGATCGACATCTGCATCAGGCTGAGGCGCGCGTCGCGCGGGTCCGGCAGCCCGAGCCGCCGCGCGTCGGCCAGCGCGACAACCGAAAAGCCGCCCGGCACGGGGATGGGGTCGCTGATCGCGCCGACCGGCATTTCGCGAACGACCGTGGCGATCTCGTCCGGCAATTGCTCGGCTCGCACCCAGCCGAGATCGCCGCCCACCGCTGCCGTCGAAGCCTCCGAGAATTGCCGCGCATAAGCGCCGAACGAAGCGCCGCCGCGGATCTGCTGGACCAGCCGCGCCGCATTGGTCTGTGCGGCCGTCTGCGTCTCCGGCGTGGCGGAAACGAAAATCTCGGCGACACGATATTCGGTCTGGCCCTGCGAGGCCTGAATGCGCTCGAGGATCACCCGCACCTCGTCGTCGCCGACGGTGACGAACGGCTCGACCACGCGACGCTGCAATCGCTGCCAGGCGAGCTCGCCGCGAATCTGGCGCTTCAGCGAGCGATCCGAGGCGCCGACGCTGCGCAGATAGGCGGTGAAGCCCGCGGGGCTCTGGTTGAAGTTGCGCGAGAAGCGGTTGTAATAATCGTCGACCTCGCGATCCTCGACGGTGATTTCCTGCCGGGTCGCTTCCTGAATCTGCAGCGTTTCATCGATCAGGTTGCGCAGCACCTGGGCGCGCACCCGTTGCAATTCCTCGGGCGGCAGCGTGACCCGATTGGAGGCGACGATCAAAGCGAGGCGCTGGTCGACATCGGTCTCGGTGATGATCTCGCCATTCACGATCGCCGTCGCCTTGCGGATTCCGGGCTGCTGCGGTCCGACGAACTGGACGTTGTACGGAAGCTGAAGCGGACCTTGCCCGGACTGCGCCGCCGCGACGACCGAAAGCAGCGTGGTCGCGACCATCACGCTCGCGCCCTTGAACCAACCGAGCCTCATCATTCCTCCAATGAAAGCAGGGGCCTATCCTGAGGCCGCCGACCTGAACCCTCGCTGAGCGCCCTCTCTAGCGGCCCAGGTTTCTGAGCGCCACCCGAATGAGGAAGGTATTGCCCCGCCGCGCGTCGCCGGTGGTCTCATAGTCGCGCCGCCAGGTCACGCCAAGCTCGATGCAATCGTCGTCGTAGAGGATGCCGATCCGGTGGCGGATCGGGTCGAAGCCGTCGGCGAGCGACAAGGGGTCTTCGCGGCGGTTGGTAAGATCGACGATCGCCGAGCCGAAGATCGACCAGTAGCGGGCGAACTGCACCCGGCCCCCAACGCGCAGCTCCTCGCGATCGCGCAGATCCTCGATCGCCGGATCGATATTGCGGTTGAGCCGGAGATAGCCGACCGTCGCATAGGTCCGCCGGCCGCCAATGGTCGCATCGACCTCGTTGCGCCGGATCGCCAGATTGTCCTTATCGATCCGGAAGCGATGCGTGATGTTGAGCCGCCGCCCGACCCGGATATTGGTCCGGCCGACGAAATCCGAAAAGCGGTCGGAGAGGCCGGTGCCGGGCGGCAGGATCGCGGCGCGGGTGCTCAGCCGGTAGCTTTGGCCGATATTGCTGTGCAGCGACACGCCCGGCAGGTCGACGTCCCAGTCCGCGCCATAGGTCATCCTGACGCCGTCTTCCCAGCGGTCGTAGCCCGGGAAGCGGTTGAGCGCGAACAGGTTGGAATCCTCGAGATCGACGGCGCGCGCGTCCTCGTTCGGAATGTCGATGTTCTCGGTCGGCGGCGAGGCGACGAATTGCAGGCGCGGCGTGATCCGCTGGGTGCCGCCCATGAACGGGCCGATGAACGGCCAGCGCAGGTCGGCCGCGGCCGCGCCGATGAAACGCCCGGCCCAGCCCTCCTCGCCGCGATAAGCCACCGTCGGCGTCGAGAGGATGTCGTTGGTGTGATAGACGTCGCCGCGCGCGAAGGCGGTGAAGGTCAGCTCCTGGCCGAGCGGAGTCAGCATCCGCCGCTGCCATTGCGCGCTGGCGAAGGCGCGCTGGGTGTCCTGGCCTTCGCGGCGGAGCAAGGCGAGGCTGTTGGCCTGCAAGTCGATCCGGCCGCCGAGCCAGGGATCGTGCATTCGCCAGCGCGCGTCGATCGCCGGCAGCGCGATCGGCTGGGTGCCGTCCACGTCGGTGACGCGCAGCCCCTCGAACGCCCAGCCGGCGATCGAGATATAGGAATTGCGGCCGATCCGCTCGGCATCCACCATGGTGCGCAGCCGGTCGTCGCGGCTGATGTCGTAACGGCGCAGGAACGTGCGGTCGGTGACATAGCGGCCGGAGGCGGTGACGCTCCAGACCGGGCTCAGCTGGAAGCGGCCATTGCCCTCGATATAAGCGCGCCAGCCGTCGTCGGCCGGCGTGCCGACGGGGGCGGTGACCGGCAGCCGCGATCCGTAGGTCAGGTAGCCGCGCACCTGAAGCGCGCCCATCGAGGTGAGCTGGCGATATTCCGCCTCGACCATCGGCAGCACGTCCGAATAGACGTGCGGCGTGATCGTCGCGTCGCGGTTCGGTGCGATGCGGATGTAATAAGGCGCGCTGATCTCGAAGCCGTTCTGGCGGCTGAAGCGGAAATCCGGCACGAGCAGGCCGCTGCCGCCGCCCTGGCTACCGTCGGGGTGCGACAGGCCGGGAAGGGCGAAGACCGGGATTCCGAGCAGGTTCAGCGACGCGCCCTGGTAGCTGATCCGGTGCCGAACCGGATCGTGAACGACGCGCACCGCGTTGATCTGCCAGGTCGGGTCGCGCGGACAGCCATTCTCGTCGACGACGGCGCAGGGGGTGTAGGCGGCGCGGTGGAGAATGGTGATGCCGTTGCGGCGCTCGGCCGACACTGCCGCCAGCCGGCCGCCGTCGGCGAGGACGAGCAGCAGATTCTCGACCACACCGTCGCGCAAAGTGTCCTCGAGCACGACATTGTCGGCATAAGCGACATCGCCTTCGGGCGAGATGATGCGCACGGCGCCGATCGCCCGCACCTCGCCGCTGGTCCGGTTCCAGACGACGCTGTTCGCCCTTAGGTCATAGCCCTCGCGTGTCATCCTGACCTCGCCCGAGGCGGTCACGATCTCGCTGTTCTGGTCATATTCCAGCCGGTCGGAACTGAACTGGACCACCGCCTGGCCACCGGTGGCGGGCGTGGCGGGCGGCGTCGCCGCGGGCTGCTCTTGCGCCATCGCCGTGCCGGCGGCGAGGCCCAGCAGCAGCGGCAGGGCCGTCCGGCAGGTCAGCTTGGTCTTGCTCAACAACCCGGCGGCTCCGGTTTCACCCGTCCCAAGGGGAACGGGCCGGCTATTGCACCTGCGCCCGCCGCCTGCAATGGCGACACAATTCCGGTCGTCGCAACGGCCGCAGAGGAGAAATGGGTTTGATCAAGGTGAGTTTCGCCGCGACGCGGCCGCAAGGCAGCCATGCGCTCGCGATCCCCGTCCGCAGCGAGGACGCGCTCAACCACCGCCTCGCCGATCTCGATTCTGCGGCGCGCGCACTGGCCGAGCGCTCGGCGGAGGCGCAGCGTTTCGAGCGCGAGATCGGCGCGATCGCCGAGACCTTCATCGATGAAGACGGCGCGGCGCGGCGGCTGTTGCTCGTCGGCTATGGCGCGAAGCAGGACGAGGTGGCGCTGCACGAGCGCGTCGGCGGCGCGCTGACCGCGAAATTGCTGACCTCCGGCGAGACCAAGCTGGTTATCGATGCGCGCGGGCTCGACGCCGGCGCCGCCTGCGGGCTCGCTTTCGGCGCCGCGGCGCGCAGCTGGCGCTATGACCTCTATCGCACCAAGCTCGGCCGCAAGCAGAAGCCGACGCTGGAGGAGATCGTCCTGTTCGGCGCGGGCGAGGGGGCGAAGAAGGCCTGGGCGGCCTATGATGCGATGCTCGACGGCCTCGACCTCACCCGCACCCTGGTCACCGAGCCGGCCAACGTCATCTATCCGGAGAGCTTCATCGAGCGGGTGCGCGCCGCGCTCGACGGGACCGGCGTCGACATCCAGGTGCTTGACGAGAAGCAGATGGCGAAGCTGGGCATGAACGCCTTGCTCGGCGTCGGCCGCGGTTCGGCCCGACCGCCGCGCCTGCTGGTGATGCGCTGGAACGGCGGCACGCCGGGCAAAAAGCCGGTCGCCCTGGTCGGCAAGGGGATCACCTTCGACACCGGCGGCATATCGATCAAGCCGGCCCAGGGCATGGAGGCGATGAAGTGGGACATGGGCGGCGCGGGCGCGGTCGCCGGCGCGATGCTCAGCCTCGCGAAGCGCAAGGCCAAGGCGAACGTGGTCGGCGTCTGCGCGCTGGCCGAGAATATGCCGGACGGCAATGCGCAGCGGCCGGGCGACGTCGTGACCTCGATGTCCGGCCAGACGATCGAGGTGATCAACACCGACGCCGAGGGCCGGCTCGTCCTCGCCGACGCGATGACCTGGACCCAGCGCGAGCTGAAGCCCGCAGCGATGATCGACCTCGCCACCCTGACCGGCGCGATGGTGATCAGCCTCGGCCACGAATATGCCGGCATGTTCTCGAACGACGACGGCCTGGCCGACGCGCTGTTCAACGCGGGCGCGGCGAGCGGCGACAAATTGTGGCGGCTGCCGATGGGCGAGGCCTATGACCGGATCATGGACTCGCAGATCGCCGACATGAAGAACAGCGCATCGCGGGAAGGCGGATCGATCACCGCCGCCTGCTTCCTCGGCCGCTTCGTCGACGAGGGGGTGAAATGGGCCCATCTCGACATTGCCGGCATGGCTTGGGCGGACAAGGCGAGCCACCTTTATGACAAGGGCGCGACCGGCTTCGGCGTCGCGTTGCTCGACCGCTATATCGCGGCCAATCACGAAGGCTGAGCGCGGCGGCGCTTGCTCCGATGCGGTCGGTCCCCTAGAGGGCCGGCCGACATCCCATCACATCATTACGGAGCTTAAATCGCCATGGCCGCGACACGGACCTTTTCGATCATCAAGCCGGACGCCACCCGGCGCAACCTGACCGGCGCCGTCACCAAGATGCTGGAGGATGGCGGCCTGCGCGTCGTCGCGTCGAAGCGGATTCGGATGACGAAGGAGCAGGCCGAAGGCTTCTACGCCGTCCACCGCGAGCGATCCTTCTTCAACGATCTCGTCGCCTTCATGACCTCCGGCCCGGTGGTCGTGCAGGTGTTGGAAGGCGACAATGCGGTGCTGCGCAATCGCGAGATCATGGGCGCGACCAACCCGGCCGATGCCGAAGAGGGCACGATCCGCCGCACCTATGCCGAGTCGATCGAAGCGAACAGCGCCCACGGCTCGGACAGCGACGAGAATGCGAAGATCGAGATCGATTTCTTCTTCGCGTCGGACGAGATCGTCGGCTGACGACCCTGTCCCGTTCACGCGCCGGAAACGAATCGCGTGGTGAAATCGGGCCTGCTATGATGCTTGGCTGACGAGCGGGGAGGGGTCGTGTCGCGTTTGAAGATCCTGGCGAGTCTCGCCTTGGTTGCCTGCATCGGCGTCGGTGCCTGGGCGCTGGGCGGCGAAGCTTTCCGGCTGGGGCCTGCAACAGCCGAGACGCCGGTCGTCGGCCTCCAGTCCGGCCGCACCGCCGCGCAGCGCACCAGCTATCGCGTCGTCGGCGTCGGCGACATCATGATGGGCAGCGACTGGCCGAGCCCGATCATGGACCCCAGGATCACGCCGGACGCCGATCCGCGCGCTCTGCTCGGCCCGGAGATCAGCGGTCTCTTCCGCTCCGGCGACGTCGTCTTCGGCAATTTCGAAGGCACGATTCACACCAGCAGCGCCAATCCAAAGGCCTGCGGCAATCCGCGCCTCTGCTTCACCTTCAGGAGCCCGCCCTTCCACGCGGACTATCTGCGCCGGGCCGGCTTCACCCTCATCTCCAACGCCAACAATCACAGCCGCGATTTCGGCGAGGGTGGCCGCGCGCTGAGCTATCAGAGCCTTACGCGGGCCGGCCTGATCGTCAGCGGCGCCGATACGCCGCAGACGCGGATCGGCGTCCAGCGGCTGGCCGACGGCACGACCTTCGCGCTCGTCGCCTTCGGCCACAATCCCGGCCTGATGCAGGTCGGCGATCTCGGCCGGCTCGCGGCGATGGTGCGCGAGGCGGACGCCCGCGCGGACATCGTCATCGTCTCCTGCCATATCGGCGCGGAGGGCGAGAGCCGGAGCGCGATCACGCGGCAGACCGAGATGTTCGTCGGCGAGAATCGCGGCAACCCCTTCGCCTTCGGCCGGGCCGCGGTCGATGCGGGCGCGGACATCGTCTTCTGCCACGGGCCGCACGTGCCGCGCGCGATGGAGGTCTATCGCGGCCGCTTCATCGCCTACAGCCTCGGCAATTTCTGGACCTATGGCCGGTTCAACCTCAACAATACGTCCGGCCTCGCGCCGATCGCGGACCTTCAGGTCGGCCGTGACGGCGCGCTGCGCTCGGCGCGGATCGTGTCGGCGCGCCAGACCCGGCCCGGCGGCCCGGTCTACGATCCGAGCGGCGCGGCGGGACAGCGCATGGCCGAGCTCGCCCAGCGCGACATCCCGGAGGCCGGGATCACGATCGATCGGGAAGGCGTGGTAAGCTGGCGCCGGCAATAAGGCGGCAATATTCCTCCAGCGCGACCGGGTAGAGGCGATGCTCCGCCTCCAGCACGCGCGCCGCGAGGCTCTCGGCATCGTCGCGCGGCAGGATGCGGACCTTTTCCTGCGCCAGCACTGGCCCGGCATCGAGATCGGCGGTCACCAGATGGACGGAGCAGCCGGCGAACTCGTCGCCGGCCATCAGCGCCCGGCGATGGGTGTCGAGCCCGCGATGCGCGGGAAGCAGGGAAGGGTGGATGTTGAGCAGCCGGCCAGACCAGGTATCGACGAAGCCGGGCGAGAGCAGCCGCATATAGCCGGCGAGCGCGACCAGTTCGATCTTGTGCTCGTGCAGCACCACGTCGAGTTCGGCGTCGAAGCCCTCGCGGCTCAGGCCGACATGGCTTTTCGCCCAGCTCTTTAGGCCGAGCCGCTTCGCCACGACCAGCCCGCGCGCTTCCGGCACGTTCGAGGCGATAAGCGCGATGTCGTAGGTCCGCGTCGGGTCGCGCCTTTTGTGCTCGGCAAGCGCGACCATGTTGGAGCCGCGCCCGGAGATCAGGACGGCGACCCGGACGCGGTCAGCCATGATGGGTGGCGGACCAGGGGGCACGGGCGCTCCATGTTTCGACCCCGCCCGACACGGTGCAGCCCCTTTGGCCTTCGGTGAGGCGGCCGATCCTGAGCACACTTTCCCCGGCCTCGGTGAGTGATTCAGTCACCGCTGTCACAGCCGCTTCGGCGACGATCGCGGCCATGCCGATCCCGCAATTGAAGGTGCGCGCCATCTCGCCCGGCTCGATATTCCCCTGCGCCTGGAGGAAGGCCATCAGCCGCGGCTGCGGCCAGGCATCGGCGTCGACCTCGGCGTGGCAGCCTTCCGGCAGCACGCGCGGAATATTCTCGAGCAGGCCGCCGCCGGTGATATGGGCGAGCGCCGCGATCCTGCCGGCGCGCACCAGCGGCAGCAGCGATTTGACGTAAATGCGGGTCGGCGCGAGCAAAGCCTCGATCAGCAGCGCGTCCTGATCGAACATGGCGGGGCGGTCGAGCTTCCAGCCGCGCTCCGCCGCGAGCCGGCGGACCAGTGAGAAGCCGTTCGAATGAACGCCGGACGAGGCGAGGCCGAGGATGACGTCGCCGGGCTTCACCGCCTCGCCGGTCAGCGCCTCGCCCCGCTCGACCGCGCCGACACAGAAACCGGCGAGATCATAGTCGCCTTGCGCATACATGCCCGGCATCTCGGCCGTTTCGCCGCCGATCAGCGCGCAGCCGGCCTGACGGCAGCCTTCCGCGATCGAAGCGATCACCCGCTCCGCGACCTCGTTGTCGAGCTTCGCGCAGGCGAAATAGTCGAGGAAGAAGAGCGGCTCGGCGCCCTGCACGATCAGATCGTTGGCGCACATCGCGACGAGGTCGATGCCGACCCCGTCGTGCCGGCCGCTGTCGATCGCGAGCTTGAGCTTGGTGCCGACGCCGTCATTGGCCGCGACCAGCAGCGGATCCTTGTAGCCCGCCGCCTTCGGGTCGAAGAAGCCGCCGAATCCGCCCAGCGAGGCGTCCGCCCCCGGCCGCGCGGTTGCCTTGGCGAGCGGGCCGATCGCCTTCACCAGCGCGTTGCCGGCGGCGATGTCGACGCCCGCTTTGGCATAGGTCCAGCTTTCCCGCTCGCTCATCGGCGCGCCCTAACGAGAACCCGCTTGGATTTCCACGATTCCCTCGCCAGAAGGGCGCGCGTGAGCCCGCGCCGCCTTGCCCTCATCGCGATCCCGCTCGTCCTGCTGCTGTGCGTCGGCGGCGGAACCTGGCTCTATGCCCAGCTGGACGGCGCCGATCGCGGCATTCCGCCGATCGACAGCACCAGCAATTTCGAGGTGGGCGGGATCGAGGTCGACGTCACCGCCCAGAACGCCGAGCGGGCGCGGGTCGAGGGCTGGCGGCAGGCGCAGCGCGAGGGCTGGCGGATGCTCTGGTCGCGCACCACCGGCCGGCCCGCCGCCCAGGCGCCGAACCTGTCCGAGAGCGTGCTCAACACGATCGTCTCCGGCATCGTCATCGAGCAGGAGCAGATCAGCCCGACCCGCTACATCGCGCGCCTGGGCGTGCTCTTCGATCGCGCCCGCACGGGCCAGATGCTGGGCGTCGCGGGGCTCACCCGCCGTTCCGCGCCTTTGCTCGTCATCCCGGTGATGACCACCGGCGGCACCGGCTATTCGTTCGAAATCCGCAACGAGTGGCAGCGCGCCTGGGCGCAGTTCCGCACCGTGCAGACGCCGATCGACTATGTGCGTACCTCGGGCGCCGGGATCGACCCGCTGATTCTCAACCTCGCCCAGAGCCGTCGGCGCGGGCGCGGCTGGTGGCGGATGCTGCTCGATCAATATGGCGGCGCCGACATCGCGATCGCCGAAGTGGACGTGCGGCGCGCCTTCCCGGGCGGCCCGGCGCTGGCGACCTTCACCGCCCGTTTCGGGCCGGACGCGCAAATGCTCGGCCGCTTCCAGCTCCGCGCGGCGAGCAGCGAGGCCCTGCCCGGCATGCTCGACGAGGGCGTGAGGCGGATGGACATGGTCTATCGCCGCGCGCTGGAGGCCGGGCTGCTCCAGCCCGATCCGAGCCTCGTCATCATCGCCCCCGCGGTCCAGCAGGTGATCGAGGAGGAGACCGAGACCGAGGAGCCGGAGCAGCAGCCGGCGACCGGCGCCGGCAATTCGTTCAGCGTCCAGGTCGACACGCCCGATGCCGGAGCGGTGCAGACCGCCGAAGTCTCGGTCAGCCGGGTCGGCGGCGTCACCTCGGCGATCACCACCAGCCTCGCGCTCGGCGGCACCTCGGTGATCCGCGTCACCTATGTCGGCGACGCCGCGGGGCTGCAGGCGGCGCTGCGGGCGCAGGGCTGGAACGTCACGGTCGTGAGCGGCTCGACGCTCCGGATATCGCGCTGACGCCATGAGCCAAATCGCGCTGCCGCTCGCCTGGCCGGTAGCCGAACGGGACGAGGATTTCCTTCTCTCCGACTGCAACCGGGCCGCCTTCGATCATCTGCGTCGCTGGTCGACCTGGCCGGTGATGGCGACATTGCTGACCGGGCCGCGCAAGTCGGGCCGCAGTCTGCTCGGCCGGATCTTCGTCCGCAAGACCGACGGCCGGCTGTTCGACGATGCCGAGGATCATGAGGAGGAGGCGCTGTTCCATGCCTGGAACGAGGCCCAGGAAACGCGGCGGCCGCTGCTGATCGTGGCGGACGCGCCGCCGGCCGCCTGGGGGATCAGGCTGCCCGACCTGAGGTCCCGGCTCGGCGCGACGCCGCTGGTCGAGATCGGCGGGCCGGACGACCAGCTGCTCGGCCAGCTGGTGGCAAAATTGCTGGCCGACCGGGGCCTCGCCGTGCCGCAAGAGGTGGTCGACTTTCTGGTCCCGCGCGTCGAACGCAGCTATGTGGCGGCGCAGCGCGTGGTCACGGCGCTTGACGAGGCGATGCTGTCGCGGTCGCGCCGGCTCACCGTGCCGATGGCGAAGCAGGCGCTGGAGGATGCGGGATTGATCGGAAAGGCGAGGAAGAATGGCTGATTCGGTTGCGGGCGCGACGTTGAGCGAAGACGCGGGGGCGGCGCAGGTGCTGCCCGCGACCGAGCCGCGCTTCTTCAATCGGGAGCTGTCCTGGCTCGCCTTCAACCGGCGGGTGCTGGAGGAGGCGTGCAATCCGGCGCATCCGTTGCTGGAGCGGCTGCGCTTCCTCTCCATTTCGGGCAGCAATCTCGACGAATTCTTCATGGTCCGGGTCGCCGGCCTGAAGGGGCAGCAGCTCGCCAAGGTCGAGGAGCCGTCGGCCGACGGCCTCAACGCCACCCAGCAGCTGGCCGCGATCGTCGCCGAAGCGGACACGCTGACAGCGAGCCAGCAACAGGTCTGGACCGAGCTGCGCGCGACGCTACGCGAGGCGGGCGTCGACGTGCTCGGCAGCGACGCGATCAGCGCAGAGGACGATGCCTGGCTGGAAAAGCACTTCGACGATCATATTTCGCGCGTTCTCACGCCGCAGGCGATCGACCCGGCGCACCCCTTTCCGTTCATTCCCAATCGCGGCTTCTCGCTGATCTTCGATCTGAGGCGTCATTCGGACGGAGAGCCGATTCGCGAATTGCTGATGGTCCCCGCCGCGCTCCCGCGCTTCGTCCGCCTGCCGGGCGACGCGGCGCGTTACGTGCCGATCGAGACCGTGATCAGGCGCCAGATCGCCAAGCTCTTCCCCGGCTACGAATTGCTCGGCGGCGGCGCGTTCCGGGTGATCCGCGACAGCGACATCGAGATCGAGGAAGAAGCCGAGGACCTGGTTCTTTTCTTCCGCGCCGCGATTAAGCGCCGGCGCCGCGGCCGGGTGATCCGTCTGAAGCTGGAGGCGCGCATTCCGGACGCGATGGAGGCGCTGGTCCGCGAGGGCATTGACGCCAGCGAGGCCCTGGTCTTCGAATCGACCGGCTTTCTCGGCATCGCCGATCTCGCCCAGTTGGTCGAGGAGGATCGGCCCGATCTCAAATTCCCGGCCTACACGCCTCGTTTCCCTGAGAGAATCCGCGAATATGACGGCGATTGCTTCGCCGCGATCGGGGCCAAGGACATCGTCGTCCACCACCCCTATGAGACGTTCGACGTCGTCCTGGCGTTCATCCGCCAGGCGGCGGCCGACCCGAACGTCATCGCGATCAAGCAGACGCTCTACCGCGCCGGCAAGCAATCGGCGGTGGTCAACGCGCTGATCCAGGCGGCCGAGGCGGGCAAATCGGTCACCGCCGTGGTCGAGCTGAAGGCCCGCTTCGACGAGGAGCAGAACCTCATGTGGGCGAGCGCGCTCGAGCGCGCCGGCGTCCAGGTCGTCTACGGCTTCATTGAGTGGAAGACGCACGCCAAGATGTCGATGATCGTGCGGCGCGAGGAAGGCGGCTATCGCACCTACTGCCATCTCGGCACCGGCAATTACCATCCGGTCACGGCGCGCATCTATACCGACCTCAGCTTCTTCACCGCCGATCCGGCCATCGGCAGCGATGTCGCCGACATCTTCAACTATATCACCGGCTATATCGAGCCGCGGGCGCTGGAGCTGATCAGCATGTCGCCGCGGGACATGCGCGACGACATCGCCGCCTTGATCGACGCCGAGATCGCCCATGTCCGCGCCGGCCGGCCGGGCGCCATCTGGGCCAAGCTCAACTCGATCGTCGATCCCGCGCTGATCGAAAAGCTCTACGAGGCGAGCTGCGCCGCCGTGCGCGTCGATCTCGTGATCCGCGGCATCTGTTGCCTCCGGCCCGGCGTGCCTGGCATGTCGGAGAATATCCGGGTCAAGTCGATCGTCGGCCGGTTCCTGGAGCATGCCCGGATCTGGTGCTTCGGCAATGGCGACGCGTTGCCCAATCGCGACGCGCCGGTCTTCATCAGCTCGGCCGATTGGATGCCGCGCAATTTCGATCGCCGGGTGGAATATGCGCTGCCGATCCGCAACGAGACCGTCCACGCCCAGATTCTCGACCAGGTGATGGTCGCCAACATGCTCGATGTCGATCAGAGCTGGCGGCTGCTGCCCGACGGCACCTATCTCCGGCTCGACCCGACGGGCGAGGATAAGCCGTTCAACCTCCACCATTATTTCATGACCAATCCGTCGCTCTCGGGCCGCGGCGACGCGCTCCATGCTGAGGGCGCCTTCCCGAAGGCGCTCCGGCTCCCGACCGGCGGCTGATCGCAAGCCCGTGACCGCTCCGGTCGCGATCATCGACATCGGCTCGAACAGCGTCCGGCTGGTCGTCTATTCCGGCGCGACGCGCATCCCCTCGGTCATCTTCAACGAAAAGGTCATGGCGGGGCTCGGCACCGACATGGCGCGGACCGGCGCGCTCGGGGAGGGTGCGCAGGACAGGGCGCTCGCGGCGCTGCGTCGGTACGCTCTGCTCACCCGCCAGATGGGTGTCGCGAGCATTCGCACCGTGGCGACGGCGGCGGTGCGCGAGGCGTCGAACGGCGCCGCTTTTCTCGCCGAGGTTCGCGAGCTTGGCCTCGACCCCGAGACGCTTACCGGCCGGCTGGAGGCGAAGCTCGCCGGCAAGGGCGTCATATCGGCGATTCCGGATGCGAACGGCATCGTCGGCGATCTTGGCGGCGGCAGTCTCGAGCTGGCCGACGTCGCGGGCGGCAGCGTCCGGCGTTGCACGTCGCTGCCGCTCGGCGTGCTGCGTCTCGACGCCCTGGCGGCCGGCGAAGGGGATGGCCTCGCCCGAAGAGCTCGCAAGGCGCTGAGTGGCGCGGGATTCGGCGACGCGGCGAAGGGGCGTCCCTTCTACCTCGTCGGCGGCAGCTGGCGTGCGCTCGCCCAGCTCGACATGGCTCTGTCTGACCATCCGCTGCCGATCGTCCACCAGCATGCCATGGCCGTTGACCGGCCGGCGGCGCTCGTCGCGACGCTGACGCGGCTCGACAGGCAAGGCGCGCGCGAGCTCGGGGTCTCCACCACGCGGCTGGACACGCTTCCGGAGGCCAATTTGCTGCTGGCGGCATTGGTCGACGTGCTCCGTCCGGCCCGGCTGATCGTGTCGAGCTTCGGCATCCGCGAGGGCCTGCTCTACGCGGCGCTCGATCCGCAGACGCGGGCGCGGGACCCGCTGGTCGAGGCGGCGCGCGAGGCGGGGGCCGGTCTGGGGCGCTTCCCCCAGCATGGCGCGCTACTCGACGCCTGGATCGCGCCGCTGTTCGACGATGTTCCGTCCTGCGCCCGTCTGCGGCTCGCCGCCTGCCTGCTCTCGGACATCGCCTGGGCGGCGCATCCCGATTTCCGCGCGGAGCGTGGCGTCGATATGGCGCTGCATGGGAATTGGGTGGCGATTGACGCTCCAGGGCGGGCGATGCTCGCCCAGGCCCTGTTCACGGCATTCGGTGGCGGCAAGACGCTGCCTTACCCGGACATTGCCGCTCTGTGCGCACCCGACGAAATCCCGCGCGCGACGCGCTGGGGACTGGCGATCCGGCTTGGCCAGCGGCTCAGCGGCGGGGTCGCGGCGGGGCTGGAGCGCAGCCGGCTGGAGCGGCGCGGCGACGCGCTGCGGCTAAAGCTCAGGGACGGCGCGCTCGCCGGCGAAGCGGTGGAGCGGCGCCTGAGGACGCTGGCGACGGAGCTTGGGCTGAAGCCGGAACTCGTCCTGCCCTAGAGCCTGATTCACGTTTAGCCGCAGTCGAATCGTTCGATCCGGCCATCGCCGTTCAGGTGCACGTTCAGCCGGTCGCCGCGATAATCCATCGTCACCATATCGCCGGGCCGGATCACCCGCGCGGCCCGTGCGCCGCTCCGCCGTAACGCCTCGGGCCGAAGCGAATCGGACCATGCGCGGCCGACCATCGACGCGAGCGCCGCCGCATTGCATGTCCGGATCGGATCGGCGCCGGCTGGCGCCTCGGCCGGTGCGCAGGCCGCCGCGGCCAGCGCCAGCAGGATCATCGCTTTCATGCCGTTTGCTCCGGTTCGGTGCGGGTCATGGCGAGCTTGCCGCCCTTGATCGCAAAGGCGAGCCGGCCCTCGACCAAATCGAGCGCGTCGCGGCCGAATTCCTCGAACCGCCAGCCTTCGAGGATGGCAAGGCCCTCGCGCCGGCCGGCGGCGAGCTGCTCGAGCTCGTCCGATCGCGCGACCAGCCGCGGCGCGACATTGCTTTCGCGGGCGCGAATCTTGAGCAGCAGCTTGAGCAGGTCGGCGACCAGTGCGCCCTCTCGCCCGAGTCCCGGGCCGCGATCCTCGCGCGGCGGTAGCTCGGCGGCGCTCAGCGGCTCGGCATGGGCGAGCGCCTCCATCATCCGCGCCCCGATGTCGTTGGTCCGCCAGGCCGGCGAGAGGCCGCGCACCTTGCCCAGCGCATCCTGTTCGGCCGGTGGATGGAGCGCGACGTCGGCCAGCGTCTCGTCCTTCATGATTCGGCCGCGCGGGAGATTCTTCGAGCGCGCCTCGATCTCGCGCCAGCCGGCGAGCGCCTTCAGCCGGCCGAGCACGTCCGGCTTGCGGCTCTGGATCTTCACCCTCTTCCAGGCCACGACGGGATCGTTTGCATAATGAGCCGGTTCGGCGATCCGCTCCATCTCCTGGTCGAGCCATTCGCCGCGGCCGGTCCGCTTCAGCCGCTCCAGCATTTTCGGGAACAGCTCGGCGAGATGGGTGACGTCGCCGATCGCATAGTCGATCTGGCGCTTGTCGAGCGGGCGACGGGCCCAGTCGGTGAAGCGCGCGCCCTTGTCGAGGCTGCGGCCGAGGAGCGATTCGACGAGATTCTGGTAGCCGACCTGCTCGCCGAGCCCGAGCGCCATCGCCGCGATCTGGGTGTCGAACAAGGGATGCGGGGTGCCGCCGGTCAGGTTGAAGACGATCTCGATATCCTGCCCGCCGGCGTGGAAGACCTTGAGCACGTCCTCATTGTTGACCAGCAGGTTGAGCAAGGGCGCGAGGTCGATGCCCTCCGCCTTGGGGTCGATCGCCGCCGCTTCCTCGGTGCTGGCGACCTGGAACAGGCACAGGTCCGGCCAATAGGTGTTCTCGCGCATGAACTCGGTGTCGACCGTCACAAAGGGCGCGCGGGCGAGTCGTTCGCAGAGCTTTTCGAGGCTGGCGGTGTCGGTGATCAGGGGATGGATAAGCATCTGCGCGCTCTCATAGCGATGGCGGCGCGCTTGACAAAGCGGCTTGCGTGACGCGAAGCGCACCGGCGCTTTTCAAGCGAATCCCATAAATTGGAAGCCAGTTCGATGCACGCCTACCGTTCCCATCATTGCGCCCAGCTCCGTGAGAGCGACGTCGGCGCGCGCGTGAAGCTTTCCGGCTGGATCCACCGCAAGCGCGACCATGGCGGCGTGCTGTTCGTCGATCTCAGGGATCATTACGGGCTGACCCAGATCGTCTGCCGCGCCGGCAGCGCGCCGCTCGCCGCGCTGGAGCATTTGCGCGCCGAGTCGGTGGTGACGGTCGAGGGCGAAGTCGTGTCTCGCGGCGCAGAGGCGACCAATCCGAATATGGCCACGGGCGCGATCGAGGTCGTTGCCGACGGCGTCACGATCCAGTCGGCGGCCGAGGAGCTGCCGATGCCGGTCGCCGGCGAGGCGGATTATCCAGAGGATATCCGGCTTCGCTACCGCTATCTCGATCTCAGGCGGGACCGGCTGCATGCCAATATCGTGCTGCGGTCGCAGGTGATCAGCTCGATCCGGCGGCGGATGATCGACGCCGGCTTCACCGAGTTCCAGACGCCGATCCTGACCGCTTCCAGCCCCGAAGGAGCGCGCGACTATCTCGTCCCCAGCCGCGTCCATCCCGGCAAGTTCTACGCGCTCCCCCAGGCGCCGCAGATGTTCAAGCAGCTGATCATGGTCGCCGGCTTCGACCGCTATTTCCAGATCGCCCCCTGCTTCCGCGACGAGGACGCGCGCGCCGACCGCTCGCCCGGCGAATTCTACCAGCTCGACTTCGAGATGAGCTTCGTCACCCAGGACGACGTGTTCGAAGCGATCGAGCCGGTGCTCGCCGGTGTTTTCCAGGAGTTCGCGAACGGCAAGAGCGTAACGCCCGCCGGCCAGTTCCCGCGCATCCCCTATCGCGAGGCGATGCTGAAATACGGCTCCGACAAGCCGGACCTTCGCAACCCCATACTGATCTCCGACGTGTCGGGCCATTTCGAGGGCTCGGGATTCGGCCTGTTCGCGCGGATCGTCGGCGAGGGCGGCGTGGTTCGCGCCATCCCGGCGCCCGGCACCGCGGAGAAAAGCCGCAAGTTCTTCGACGACATGAACGAATGGGCGCGCGGAGAAGGCCATGCCGGCTTGGGCTATATCACCCAGAAGGGCGGCGAGCTGGGCGGGCCGATCGCCAAGAATCACGGCGAGGAGGCGACGCGCAAGCTGGTCGAAGCGCTCGGCCTCGGTCCGGACGACGGCATCTTCTTCGCCGCCGGCAAGGAAGCGCAGGCGGCCAGGCTCGCTGGCGCCGCCCGTACACGCGTCGCCGAGGAGCTGGCCCTGATCGCGGATGACAGCTTCCAGTTCTGCTGGATCGTCGATTTCCCGATGTATGATTATGACGAGGAGGCGAAGAAGGTCGACTTTTCCCACAACCCCTTCTCGATGCCGCAGGGCGGGCTGGAGGCGCTGGAGAGCAAGGACGCGCTCGACATCCTCGCTTATCAATATGACATCGTCTGCAACGGCGTGGAGCTGTCGTCCGGCGCGATCCGCAACCACCGGCCGGACATCATGTACAAGGCGTTCGAGATCGCCGGCTACACGCGCGAAGAGGTCGACACGAACTTCGCCGGCATGATCAACGCCTTCAAGCTGGGCGCGCCGCCGCATGGCGGATCGGCGCCGGGCATCGACCGGATCGTCATGCTGCTCGCCGACGAGCCGAATATCCGCGAGGTCATCCTGTTCCCGATGAACCAGAAGGCGGAGGACCTGATGATGAACGCGCCCGGCCCGGTGACCGCGAAGCAGCTGCGCGAGCTCAATATCCGGGTGGTGGAGCCCGCCGGCATCGCCGCCAAGGACCCGGCCAAGGTCGTCGCGCCGGAATAACGCGCTGAACCTGTCCCATTCCGGTACAGGTCCGGGACGCAAAGGTTAACGCGCCGCTCCGCCGCGGCTAAGCTCCCGCCGACGGCTTGGGAGGCCAATGATGCGGACCAAATTCTTTGCGGCCCTGGGTGCGGCAGCGCTGCTGGCCGGCTGCGCCTATGACATGGAGCATGCTTATGCCGGCGCGGCTTGGGATGGCGATCGGCCGGAGGTCGATGAGCTGGACGGGCCGGGGGTCGAGATCCTCGACCGCTGGCTGGCCGAGACGCGCGAGGGCAGGGCGATCGTTACAATCGGCTTCCGCGACGCGGCCGAAGGCGAGGTGAGCGAGGATGTCGCCCACCGCGCCAACATCTGGTTCCGGCGCTACGCCGACAGCGACCATGACATGCGGATCACCGACGAGGAGATCCGGATCGCGCTGGTCGCCGCCGGCGGCCGCTACCTGCGCTAAGAAATGGTGCGTTCCCGCGCATTTTTCGCGCGAGACCCCTTGACCTAAATCAGAGTCGCCTCCGTAATGATCACGACCGAATCGGAGGTGGACTATGCGTTTTGTTCCGTTCTCGTTGCTTTGACGATGGTTGCCGGTTCCGGCGCGGCCAAATGACGCGCAGTTCCACGATGAGGTTCTGCGCCGGCTCGACCGGCTCGAGCGCATGGTAGAACGGCTGGAGCGCGAGATCGATCGCGGATCAGCGCTGCGGCCCGGCGGCCCGCCCGGCGGT